>CAINUX010000131.1 GCA_903853895.1 uncultured beta proteobacterium
AGTGATTCACCCTTCTTCCAGCGCTCCCACATCAGAGCCTTCTGGCTCTCAGAGTAGTAAATCCGAGGTCTTCGTTTCATCTGCAACACTCCTTCTGCTCATGCAGAATTTAAGGTGTTGCATCGACCGGTTGAATCCAAGACCAAGAGCGGGGACAAGGTGCCGGTCTTTTCCAGCCATGCCCTGCTCAAACCCCCGGGCCAGCCGCCTGAAATGTTCTGCCTGGACATTGACCTGAGTGAGACCAAGCGCGCACAAGAACAGGTTCGCCAATTGGCGTTCTACGACGCCCTGACGGGTTTACCCAATCGCCGCCTGCTGGGCGACCGCCTGAACCAGACCATGGCCGCCAGCAAGCGCAGCGGCCTCTTCGCGGCGCTCATGTTTCTGGACCTGGACAACTTCAAACCCCTCAACGACGCCCACGGCCACAGTGTGGGTGACCTGTTGCTCATCGAAGTCGCCAGACGCCTTAGCACCTGTGTGCGTGAGATGGACACTGTCGCCCGATTTGGTGGCGATGAGTTCGTTGTCATGCTCGGGGAGCTCGAACCGGATCGCACGCAGTCCATTACCCAGACAGCGGCAGTGGCCGAGAAAATCCGGGCCAGCATCGCGGCGCCCTACCGATTGAAGGTCGCGCACGCGGGACAACCCGACACCCTGGTAGAACACCATTGCTCTGCCAGCATCGGCGTGGTGGTTTTTGCCAACCACGAGGCCAGTCTGGCGGAGATCCTGCAGCGGGCCGATGCGGCCATGTACCAGGCCAAGGAATCAGGACGCAACACCGTCCGGTTTCACAGCCAGCCCGGTTCGACGTAAATGTGACTCTCCCGCAGGCATGGCGTGGCCGTCCAGGGCCACACCGCTGTATGTGGTTAAATCTCGGCCCAGCCCACGTGATTATTGTATGAGTAGCTATAAAATTCATAGTATGACTTCATCCACAACGCCCCTCTTGACCACCCACGACACGACCCGCATCGATGACACCCGCATCGGTGCGGTTCGCCCGCTCATCACCCCGGCCCTGCTGGAGGAAAAGCTGCCCGTCTGTGACGCCGTACAGGCCCTGGTCGAAATCAGCCGCTCTGCCATCTCCAAAGTACTGCATGGCCAGGACGACCGGCTGATCGTCGTCGTCGGCCCTTGCTCCATCCACGACCACGCGCAGGCCATGGACTACGCACGGCAGCTCAAGGAACAGGCGGATGCACTCAAGGACGACCTGCTGGTCATCATGCGCGTCTACTTCGAGAAACCCCGCACCACCGTGGGCTGGAAGGGCTATATCAACGACCCGCACCTGGACGGCAGCTTCGCCATCAACCAAGGGCTGGAGATGGCGCGCAAACTGCTGCTGGACATCCTGGCCATCGGCATGCCGGTGGGCACCGAGTTTCTGGATCTGCTGTCCCCGCAATTCATCAGCGACCTGGTGAGCTGGGGCGCGATCGGCGCGCGCACCACCGAGAGCCAAAGCCACCGCCAGCTGGCTAGCGGCCTGTCCTGCCCCGTTGGCTTCAAGAACGGCACCGATGGCGGCATCAAGGTGGCCACCGACGCCATCCAGGCTGCGCAAGCCTCGCACGCCTTCATGGGCATGACCAAGATGGGGCAGGCCGCCATTTTCGAGACCCGTGGCAACGACGACTGCCACGTCATCCTGCGCGGCGGCAAGACCACCAACTATGCAAAAAACGATGTGGACGCGGCTTGTGCGCTGCTCAAAGGGGCCGGTTTGCGCGAGCAGGTCATGATCGACGTCAGCCACGCCAACAGCAGCAAACAGCACGCCCGTCAGATCGTGGTGGCGGGCGAAGTGGCTTCCCAGATTGCCGCCGGAGACCAACGCATCACCGGCATCATGATCGAGAGCCACTTAAAGGAAGGCCGCCAGGACATCGTGCCAGGCACGCCATTGCAACACGGTGTATCCGTCACCGACGCCTGCATCAGCATGGCCCAGACGGTACCGGTACTGCAGCAATTGGCCGCCGCGGTGCGAAGCAGAAGAGCCGTCTAGCCCTCGTAAGATATACCTGTCGCGCTCCGTTATTGATAGCAATGAAACTCTGTATCCTCGACAACGACATCCTCGAAGGCGCACTGGCCGCAACCTACACCAGCTTCGGCGCCATGTTCATCCGGCTGTTTGAGGAAGCGGGCGCCCAGTGGACAACCGAGGTGTTCAACACCCAGCTCGGGCAGTATCCCGCCTCGTTTGATCCCTATGACGCCGTGCTGCTGACCGGCAGTGGTGCCGATTCCTTTTCCGACGACGCGTGGGTTGTAGAACTGCGCCGCCAGGTCACAGGGTTGTTGCTTGCGCGCAAGAAGATGGTGGGCGTGTGCTTTGGCCACCAGCTGATTGCGCTGTGCATGGGAGCCCCTGTGGGACGTGCGCCGCAAGGCTGGGGTGCCGGGCGCATGGTGTACGACTGGCACCGCACTGACCTGCCGTACTGCGAAGACCGCGCGGAGATTGCGCTATTGGCCAGCCACCAGGACCAGGTATTTGCGTTGCCGCCCGGTGCCACCCTCGTGGCCAGTAGCGCCTTTTGCCCGGTGGCAGCCTTCACGGTCGCAGACGAGGTGTTCTGCATCCAGCCCCATCCGGAGTTCGACGAAGCCTTCAGCAGGCACCTGCTCGACAAGCGTAGCCACATCCTGGGACCGGACATTCACAGTGCCGGCCATGACAGCCTGCACCAAGGACACGAAGGGGCGCACATTGCCCGCATGGTGGTGGCTTTTCTGGAAAATCCTGCGTCAGCGAACTGAACGGACCCTCAGCGCGGCGGTCTCAGCACGTCTGCCACCGTTTCAGCATCCAGAGAGCGCGCCGCGCCAAAACCGGCCACCTGGCGGGCGCCCTGCACGGCAATGCCGACAAACATGAAATCTCCCAACTCCGTCATAGGCAGGGCATCCGGGAAACGTGCCAGATAGGCGCCACGCGCCGGTAGCCACACGGCACTGTCGCGCTCCAGTACCACGGCCAGACCCTCCAGCGTTACGCGTGGCAGGGCGTGCACGGGCTCCCCCGCCACCTCGGCCTGCATGACCAGCAGAGACACCCGGGGCGCGGCCTGCAAGTTACGGGTGTGGGCGGCCAGACTGCTGACGTGGATGACCAACTGGCCGGATGCAGGCTCCACCGCAAACGGCACCATGGAGACAAAGGGCAGACCGTCGGCATCCAGCGTGCCCAGCGCGGCAACACGCTGGATCTGCAGCAAGGACCGCAGGGCTTGGGTAAGGCGAGGTTCGTGGCTCATGACGCCATGGTAAACCCAGTTGCAAAAACAAACGCTAGCCCTCTAGAAATGGATATCTATTGCTATAAAAAATATAGTGTTTTGAGGGTGGGACAGACCCCGCAGGCGATGGATAGGCCTGGGGGTTTGGCTCAACAACGCCGGGCCTTGTGGGGCCGGGTTGCGCAACAGGGGTTGACTGAATCAGCAGACCCCTGTTGCCGGGCTGTGGGTAACAGTTGCATTCAGTGTAGGCCGGCAACCCCGGCAGGCAATTGCGTTGTCGCCCGTGATTTCTATAAATTCGGCATACTCTGTCTTCATTCAAATACTTATTGGCAGAAACATGAAACTGGATCGCTACGACCAGCAAATCCTGGAGATCCTGCAGCAGGATGGTCGCATCAACAACCAGGACCTGGCCGACCGCATCGGCCTGTCTCCCTCGCCTTGCTTGCGCCGCGTGCGTGCGCTGGAGGAATCCGGCCTGATCACGGGTTACCGTGCACTGCTGGACGCCAGGAAGCTGGGCCTCACGCTGCTGGCCTTGATCCACATTTCCATGGACCTGCACACCCCTGAGCGGTTTGCCAACTTCGAAGCCTCGGTCGGCCTGCTGCCCGAGGTGCTGGAGTGCCTGCTGATCACCGGTCAGGATGCGGACTACCAGCTGAAGGTGGCGGTGCGCGACATGGACCACTACCAGACCCTGCTGCTCAACAAGCTGACCCGCATCGCTGGCGTGACCGGCGTGCATTCGAGCTTTGTACTGCGCCAGGTGCTTTCCAAAACCGCGCTCGCAGTCTCCACCCAGGCGGACTAAGCAGCATGTGCCTGATCGCATGGAACTGGCAACCCGGCCGCACCACGCCCCTGCTGCTGCTGGCCAATAGGGACGAGTTTTATGCCCGCCCCACGCTGCCGCTGCACTGGTGGGGCCCTGCCCCGAATGGCGCCGAGGTCTTGGCGGGCAAGGATTTGCAAGGCGGTGGCACCTGGCTGGGTGTCAGCCGCAGCGGACGTCTGGCGGCGTTGACCAACTACCGGTCAACGAAACCGCTGCGCACCGACACACCATCCCGTGGAGAACTGGTGGCCGCGTTCCTGTACGGTAGCCTGGACGCGCCCACCTACCTGGAACAGCTGGCGCACCATTGCAGCGACTACAACCCCTTCAATCTGCTGGTGTTTGATGGCCTCCAGCTGATGGGGCTGGAGAGCCGCAATGCCCGCGTGTTGCGCAAACAACCGGGCGTGGGCGCAGTCTCGAATGCCGATTTTCAGACCCCCTGGCCCAAGCTGACCCAACTGAAGAACCGCTTGCAGCAGCAGGAAGACCGTGCACAAACTGATGTCAATAGCCTGTGGCCCCTGTTGCACGACCGCTTCACTGCACCCGATGCGTCATTGCCCCACACCGGCGTTTCGCAGGAGCTAGAGCGCATGCTGTCGGCCACCTTCATCGCCACGCCCCACTATGGCACCCGGGCCTGCAGCGTGGTGGCCATCCACCGGACCCACGTTAAATTTGTCGAGCAAAGCCATGGCGTCCAGGGTCTGATCGCCGAGAACCGCCAGGCATTCCAGATCAGCCCTTGAACTGGGCCCAATCTCCTCCATCTACAGACATTGACACTCTGCTGTGTGCACACTGCACCCGGTCCCCTGTATGGCTTTGGCCCCCGTGCTGCTTATTTCTCTGTTGTTACATGCCTTCATCGGATGGCGCATTGCACCCGACCTGGCGTTGGTCGACGGTGCGTTGGGTGTGGCCCTCTGGGTCGCCCTTACCGTCTCAGCCTTGCTGATGCCCATGGGCTTCCTGGCACGCCGCATTGCCCAACCGCCAGTCGCAAACATACTCACCTGGATGGGCCTTCTGTCTATGGGCCTGTTTTCATCGCTACTGGTACTGACCCTGCTGCGCGAAGCCCTGCTGCTGCTGGCATGGATGACGGTCTGGCTCTGGCCGCAAACCGTTTCATTGACTGCCTTGCAACAAGATACAGCGCTCGGCTTGCTTGTTGTCGGACTGCTGGTGACCCTGCTCGGATTCTGGAATGCACGACGCACTGCAACGGTGGTGCAGGTAGACGTGCCGATTGCCAACCTGCCCGAAGCGCTGCAAGGATTCACCGTGGCGCAGATCAGCGACATCCATGTGGGGCCCACCATCAAGACGCGCTACCTGCAGCGCATTGTCGACCGGGTCAATAGCTTGAACGCCAACCTAGTGGCCATAACTGGTGATCTGGTCGATGGCAGTGTGCGCGAACTGGCACACCACGTCGCACCCTTGGCCCAACTGGTATCCACCCATGGCACTTTCTTTGTGACCGGAAACCACGAGTACTACTCGGGCGCCCATAGCTGGATTGATGCCTTGCGGGCCATGGGTGTGCAAGTACTGATGAATGAACACGTGCTGATCGAGCACAGCATCGACACCCAGGACCCCGAGCCTGCCGTCATGGTGATTGCCGGGGTGGCCGACTACAGCGCCCACCACTTTGACGAAAGCCACCGCAGCGATCCGCACCAGGCCATCGCCGATGCACCAGACCACGCGGTGTTCAAACTGCTGCTGGCCCACCAGCCGCGCAGTGCAGCGGCAGCAGCGGATGCCGGATTTGACCTGCAGTTGTCAGGCCATACGCACGGCGGACAGTTCTGGCCGTGGAACCATTTTGTGCAGTTGCAACAGCCTTTTACTGCAGGCCTGCACAAGCTGAAGGCGCTGTGGGTTTACACCAGCCGGGGCACCGGCTACTGGGGTCCACCCAAGCGCTTTGGTGCACCGTCCGAGATCACCCACCTGCGCTTGGTACGCGCATAAGGCTTTCTTAGCGGTTATCCGGCAACTCAATCTTCACTTCCAGCACTTCAAGGTTGTCCTGGCGTTCCAGGTTGACCTTGATGTCGGCCGGATTGATCTTGATGTATTTGCTGATCACGGCCACCAGTTCGGCCTGCAGCGCCGGCAGGTAGTCGGGCTCAGCAGCATTGCGACCGCTACGCTCGTGTGCCAGGATGATCTGCAAGCGTTCCTTGGCCACACTGGCCGTCTTCTTTTTCTCACCAATGAAAAACGAGAGAAATGACATGTTCTTACTTCCCACCGAAAAGACGCTTTAACAGCCCTTGTTTTGGGGCTTCGGTAAAGCGCATGGGTTTGTCCGTGCCCAGGAAGCGGTCAATCACATCCTTGTAGGCCTCAGACACATCGCTGCCCTGCATGTGCACGGCAGGCACACCCTGGTTGGATGCCTGCAGCACGGATTCACTCTCGGGAATCACTCCGATCAGTTTGATGCGCAGGATGTCCTGAATGTCTTCCAGCGACAGCATCTGACCCTGGTCCACGCGGGCCGGGTTGTAGCGGGTGATCAGCAGGTGTTCCTTGATCGGCTCCAGACCTTCGATGGCGCGTTTGGTCTTGCTGGCCAGCATGCCCAGAATGCGATCTGAATCGCGAACTGAAGACACTTCGGGGTTGGTCACCACCAGGGCCTCATCAGCAAAGTGCATGGCCATCAGCGCACCCGTTTCAATGCCGGCGGGTGAGTCACAGACGATGTACTCGAAATCCATGGCAGCCAGGTCGGTCAAAACCTTTTCCACGCCCGCCTGGGTCAGCGCATCCTTGTCCCGCGTTTGCGAGGCCGCCAGCACATACAGGTTGTCACACTGTTTGTCCTTGATCAACGCCTGGTTGAGGTTGGCCTCGCCCTGGATCACATTGATCAGGTCGTACACCACACGGCGTTCGCAGCCCATGATCAGATCCAGGTTGCGCAAGCCCACATCAAAATCGATCACCGCAGTCTTGTGCCCACGCAAGGCCAGACCGGTTGCAAAACTGGCACTGGTGGTGGTCTTGCCCACACCACCCTTGCCCGACGTAATCACAATAACTTTTGCCATAACCTGAAGGTCTTTCCAATAAAAAACTTGTTAAAAGAACGGGCTGCAGCACATAGGGCTGGCACGCCGTTTCCTCAACCGTTCAACGCCTCAATAATCAATTTTTCCTGCCCGTCATCGCTCAGGCGAACCTGGGCCGCCTTGCCTTGCACGTCAGGCGCCAGGGCAATTTCACTGGTGCGGTACACCCCGGCGATGGATACAAGTTCCGGCTCCAGACACAGCGAAAAAATGCGGGCGTTGGTGTTGCCCCGCGCACCGGCCATGGCCTTGCCACGCAAGGGTGCATAGACGTGGATGTTGCCATCCGCTACGACCTCGGCTCCTTGGTTGACCATGGCCAGCACCACCAGATCACAACCCCGGGCATATATTTTTTGGCCCGATCGCAACGGCTTGTCCACCACCATGGTCCCGGGACCCTGCACTTCGCGCACCACTTCGTGAATCACCTCACGCACCGTCTCGTGCACGACGGCAGACTCGGACACTTCGGCAACCGCTCGTGGCCGGTGGACCTCCGCCGGGGCTTCCACCAAACCAACCGCCAGTGCTGCAGCCATGGCCTCGGCGCTGGCACCCCGAACCGCGACTGGCACCAGACTGCAGACGCGCAGAACTTTGAGCAATGGGACCAAGTCAAAGACCGGCGTCTGCGCATCCAGGTGTGAAAAATCAATCACCAGCGCATCGTGGTCAAAAAAATCCGGGCTTTCGCCATCGGGACCAAATTTTTTAAGAACATCCACCGCCACCACCGCCATGTCGCTGACTTTGAGCAGCAATGCCACCAGAGGCAATTGCGCACTTTTTATTTCGAATGACGCAGGTACTTGCCCAGCGTGATGACCTGCGGAAGAAACAGACATGAAAAAAGTGAGGGCCGGGAAAACCGGAAAAGTGGAGTTGAAAGCTGAAGTCGGCGAATCTTACTTGATTGCCGGGCATAAAACTCCACCGATTCAAGCTTCTTTTCCAGCGCATTGCGCAATGCCAACCGCAGGCTTGAATAACTTCTTTTTTTGTCGGTTCAGGTTTCTTCTATTGTCTTAAATACGTATTTAAAGAGTAGTAGTAGTAGATAAGGGAGGGCAGTTCATGTGAACAAGCCATTTTTTTCTTTGTAGATCAAGTACTTGTGCCCGTTCAACCCCTGTGTGTGACTCTGTCCGGCAATGTACCTTCAATATGAACAACTTGAGGTATTGCAACTTTGCTGTGGATAACTAGTGGGTTGTTCCAGAACTATCCACAGGTTTGTACTTTGACAGGACTCCCACTTTGGGGTGTAGAGTTCGAACCCATGAAATTGACTGTTCGCATTGTGGGTGTTTTGTTGCTGGCTTGTGCCATTTTTGGTGTTGCTGGGGTTTTGGCGACCTGGGCACCTGACAAGTCTGTTGAGTCTCTGTCGGCACGGTGGGCAAAGCCACCTTCTCAATTTATGGAAGTGAACGGCATGCAGGTGCACTTGCGCGACGAAGGCCCGCGTGAAGACACTGTACCCATTGTGTTGCTGCACGGAACGTCGGCCAGCTTGCACACCTGGGATGGGTGGACGCAAAGCCTGGACGTTCAACGGCGGGTCATTCGATTTGACCTGCCTGCTTTCGGTTTGACGGGTCCCCATCCCACAAATGACTATTCGATTGCTGCCTATGTGCATTTTGTGAACGCAGTATTGGACAAACTGGGTGTCGCATCCTGTGTACTCGTCGGTAATTCGTTGGGCGGACAGATTGCGTGGGGCATGGCGCTGGCCCATCCACAAAGGGTCAGTCGACTGGTGTTGGTTGATTCAGCGGGCTATCCCTTGCAATCAACGTCCGTTCCCATCGGATTCAGGATCGCCCGAACACCAGGACTGCGTGTGTTGGCGGAGCGCACTTTGCCACGCGGCGTGGTCGACAGCAGTGTGCGCAATGTGTTCGGCGACCCTTCTAAGGTTACCTCTGAATTGGTGGACCGCTACTACGACCTGACTTTGCGATCGGGCAACCGTAAGGCGCTGGCGTACCGGATGGAGCAGCGCGTCAGTGGCGACGAGGCCCAAATCAAGCGTTTGAAACTACCCACCTTGATTCTCTGGGGTGCCAAAGACTATTTGATTCCACTGAAAAACGCACATCGGTTTGCCGCGGACATCCAGGATTCCAGGCTCGTGGTCTTTGAAAATCTGGGTCATGTGCCCCAGGAAGAAGGTGCTCAGGAAACGGTCAAGGCACTGAAGACATTTCTTGACTTGCGATAGACAGCGGACGAACCCATATTGGAATCGGTGTTTAAATCGTAGTTAAAGTCCCGTAAATAGAGCGCTGGGCGCTATTTTTTTGTAGCAGGTACCGTGTCATGAGTGAAAAAAAACCATTCGAAATTGCGCGTGAAACGCTCAAGCAGCTGACAACGCAAAAGTTGGCACCTACTCCTGCGAATTACCAGGCGATTTACAACGAGATAGCAGGGGTTCCGCTGGTCGTACCTTTTCCGGCCGAGACTTTGCGGGACATTGCCAAGGCACTGCCTGTCAAAACCCCAGGTCAGCAAAAACAGCGTGGACTATTGGACTATGCGATTGATCGCTTGAACTGGGATGGTGTCAAGACTGCACTGGTAGCCTATGGAAGTTTTCCCCCGCTAACCGCGGATGAAGGAGCACCTACGACTGCTCCGGCCAAGATGGGCTTGAATGCAACTGCCCCGGCATTAACTACCGAATTTCTGGGGCAGATGGGTCGTTTGATCGAGTACACCCAACCTGCGTTGGGCACGGACGACGAGCGTTTTAGCGAGTTGAGCAAAAACCTTACCAGCGCCCTGCGGCAAAGCGGCTCGGATGTGGTGGTGCTCAAAACCATGCTGGTCAATTACAGTGACCGGGTCTCGTTTGTGGCCGAGGACCAGGCCGAAATCAAGAAGACGCTGCTCAAGCTGTTACATATGTTGTTTGAGAACATCGGCGAAATCAGTCTGGACGAGCAATGGCTCAAGGGACAAATGGATGCGCTGATGACAGCCGCAACGCCCCCACTCACGCTCCGGCGGCTGGATGATGTGGAGCGCCGCTTGAAGGATGTCATCTTCAAGCAAAAAGACGCCAAGGAACATGCGGTACAGGCGCAACACGAAATGCGCCAGATGCTGGCGGCATTTATTGATCGCCTGTCCGATATGGCCAAGTCCACAGGCAATTTCCACGAAAAACTGGAAGAAAATGCACGGCAGATTGAGCAGGCCAAGACCCTGGCCGAAATCGCTCCGGTTTTAAAGGAAGTAATCAGCGCAACGCGTGCCATGGCTACTCAGAGCAAAGAGTCCGGCGCAGAATTGCAGACGATGCGTGACCGCGCCAACCAGACCGATGCCGAGCTGGTCAAGTTGCACCAGGAACTGGACCGAGTCAGTACGCAGGCCCGGCATGACCCTTTGACGGGAGCCCTCAATCGCAAGGGCCTGGAAGAAGCCGTCGAGCGCGAAATCTCCAGTGTGCGGCGCAAGGACACCCCTTTGTGCATGTCCTTGCTGGATATCGATAATTTCAAGAAACTCAATGACACACTGGGACATGCCACTGGCGATGTGGCCCTGACCCACCTGGCCACGGTGGCACGTGAATGCATGCGACCGCAAGACACGCTGGCCCGCTACGGAGGCGAGGAGTTTGTCATCCTGTTGCCCGATACACCGCTCGAAAAAGGCATTGAAGCCATGACCCGACTACAGCGGGAATTGACGAAGAAGTTTTTTCTTGCAGGTTCAGAGAAAGTGCTCATCACGTTTAGCGCGGGCGTTGCCCAACTGGCCCCCGATGAAACTGGCGCAGACGCGATCAAGCGGGCCGACAAAGCCATGTATCTGGCCAAGCGGGCTGGTAAGAACCGGGTGTTGGCCGCCTAAATGACCTAGAAACACTTATCTTCAGGACAAATAATATGGCTTATCTCATCACAGGATTGGTACTTTTCCTGGGCGTGCATTCGGTGCGCATCGTTGCCGACGACTGGCGAACACAGACTCTGGCGCGCGTGGGTGAAGGGGCCTACAAGGGTGTGTATTCCCTGCTGTCCCTATTGGGCTTTGCCCTCATCATCTACGGCTTTGGCGTGGCACGCGAGACCCCGGTTCTTCTGTGGACACCACCTGTGGGCATGCGCCATGCGGCGTCTCTTTTCACCCTGGTCGCATTTATTTTGTTGGCGGCCGCATACGTGCCACACAATGGCATCAAGGCACGGGTCCATCACCCCATGGTCCTGGGTGTGAAGGCCTGGGCGCTGGCCCATTTGCTGGCCAATGGAAATCTGGCCCATGTGATTCTGTTTAGCGCATTCCTGGTATGGGGCGTGCTGGACTTCATCGCGTCGCGACGCAGAGACCGCACAATGGGCACCCAGTACGCCTCAGGTACCTTGATTGCAACCGTTGTGACAGTGGTGGCAGGAGGTCTGGCCTGGATGGCATTTGCACTGCATCTGCACGGCTGGTTGATCGGTATCCGACCGTTCGGATAGGCCTTGGGTACTAACCCCTTACTTGTGCTCCATGTACCACTGGATGATGAACTTGGCGACAAAGCCCACCATCCCGAAAGCCAGCCCCAGAAAGATCACAAAGGTACCGAATTTTCCGGCCTTTGACTCCCATGCCAGGTGTCCAATGATGAACAACATGTAGAGCATGAAGCCACCCACCCCAAAGGTGAGGCCAAAGCCCGCGATCTGTTCTTCTGTGTAGCCAAACATTACCGTTTTCCCTGACCGTTTGTTTGGGTTGCCAGCGGCTCACGGGGTGGCAGGCTGGAGGCATCCACCAGATCCCGGTAGGCGTGCCAGCTGGCGTGGCCCAACATCGGAATCACGGCAATCAAACCCAGCAGAAGCGAACCCAGTCCGAGCAGCGTGAAGCCCATGATGAGCGCCGCCCAGAGCCCCATCGGGATGGGATTGGCCAGCACAGTCTGCCAGCTGGTCAATACTGCTTGCATCAACGTGACACGGCGGTCCAGCAATAGCGGCATGGACACTACGCTGGACGCGAACAGGGGGGCGGCCATTACGCCACCCATGGCCAGCCACAGTTCAAACAGCCAGCCGTCTTGCGCAAGCACCACGTGGCGTACGAAGTCCAGCGGTCCCAGAATCGGCGCTGGTGCCAGCAGTGTGATAAGGGCCGCGGAAGTCAACACCCACCCTGTGGCGGCCAATGCCAGCAGGGCTCCAAATTGCACCATGGCCCAATAATCATTCCCCCACTTGTTGACGTGGCTGTTCTGCCAGTTCAGCCAGGTTTTCAATACTACGCTGACGTCCGCTTTTTCACCCCGCTCCAGCGCGCGGCTCAAGGCATACAGACTGGTGGCCAGTACCGGGGCAATCACCATGAACCCCGACAACGCACCGGCCAGCAACCAGAAGCGCTGGTGTGCAATGGCCACGATGGCCGCGCCAAACAACGCCAATACCAGGCCGTGCGCAAAGCTCACCCATCCCACCTGCGCCATGTCACGCCAGGCATAGACCAGCCAAACGAGGGGGCGCATTGGTGAAATGGTCCGCACGGTGGGAAGGGAGACAGGCGTAACAGACATGGGTGTGATGGGTGTAGGGCGCTGGTGCGGCGCAGTGTAAGGGCGAGAACACTATAGCCGCTTGACGTGCATCAAGAAGGTGAGCACTTGGAAGAGCGCGCGTCCATAATGGGCGGTTTTATTCTGCAGGAGGCTTTGCATGCCACGGTCCATTCTCGACGAATCGCGTATCCATCCTGCCATCCGTGAGCGGGTCGCCACGCACCAGCAGGCCATTGTGAAGGAAGTGCAGGCCGCAGTGGCCCAGCATGCAGTCGTCGTCGTCGGCATGGGATTCAACCCGTTTCCCAAAAAGGCCTGCAAGCAACTGGACGCTGCCGGAGTGACCCACCACTACATGGAGTATGGAAACTACTTCAGCCTGTGGCGGGAGCGCAATGCCCTGAAATTGTGGACCGGCTGGCCCACATTCCCCATGGTCTTTGTCAAGGGCACCCTGGTCGGGGGTGCCAATGATGTGCAGAAATTGATAGCCAGCGGCGAACTTAAGACCCTGCTGGCCTGAACCTGCTTGACCTACTTGGTTGTGGGTTTGCCGGTGCCTTTGTTGTCCCACGGCCCGCGGTGTTCGCCATGCCTGCCGCCCATGCGGGCGTGCTCGGTGTCAAACACCTTTTTCTGGTCTGCATTGAGCGCTGCATAGAACGCCTTGGTGGCGTCTTCGCGCTTGTCCATGGCTGCATTCATGGCGGCCATGTGCTCGGTGCGCAAGGCGCGCATCCTGTCAATGCGTTCGGGCGTGCTGAGCTTGTCCATCTCTGCGCGGTCCGGCCGTTTGGCATCCATCAGTGCGGGTGGCTTCATGGCTCCGGTGAACATGGTCCACGCACCTTCTTGATCGGCCGTCAGCTTGAGCTTGGCCTTGAGGTCGGCGTGGCGCTTGGCCACCATGGCCTCCATTTTGGCTGGGTCCCTGCTGGCCCGCATGCCCATCTTTCCGCCCGGTTGCATGGGACTGCTGGCACCCATCATCGGCATGCCCGCAGCGCCTTGACCCATGGGCTGTGCGGATGCGGTGAAGCCTGCGCTGGCCAACAAGCCAGCAAGGGCGAGTGATTTGAATGTGAGTTTCATGATGACTTCCTTTTAGTTGCTAGTGTCTGATGCGGACTTTGCAATCAGGCTGGTTGTCAGTGTGGGCGTCCTGTGTATCGGCCACATTGCGCCAACATAAGGCTTTGTAAAGATGGGTGAAAGCGGCGCACAACCGTTGCGATGACAATACAGCCCTCAAGCGAAAACCCAATTACTGGAAAAGGCAACTACGTGTTCAAGAATTTGATGATCTACCGCCTGGTGTCGGGCTGGCCGGCGGCGGTGGCGCCGCTGGAAGAGGCGCTGGGCAAGGCGCAATTTGTGGAGTGTGGGGCATCGCAGGAAAAATCAGTGGGCTGGCTGGAACCACGTGGCCATGCCCACGGCCCCATGGTCGAAGTCGTGGGCGGCCAGTGGCTGCTCAAGCTGATGATGGAAGTGAAAGTAGTTCCGGGCTCGGTCGTCAAGCGTAAGGTGCAGGACCAGTTGGACCACATCGAGGCCACGACCGGGCGCAAGCCGGGCAAAAAGGAAAAACGCGAGATTAGCGAAGACGCTCGACTGGCCCTGTTGCCCATGGCATTCAGCAAGCAGTCCAGCGTGCTGGTGTGGGTGGATCCTGTGGCCGGCTTTCTGCTGACCGATGCGGGCAGCCAGGCGAAGGCCGATGAGGTGATGACCTGGCTGATCAAGGCGGTGGATGGCCTTGTGGTGCAACTGGTCAATACCCAGACCTCCCCCGCGGTAGCGATGTCGACCTGGTTACAGACGCAGGAGGCACCGCCCGACTTCAGCGTGGATCGGGAATGTGAACTCAAGGCCGCAGACGAATCCCGGGCGGTGGTGCGCTATACCCGCCATGCACTCGATACCGACGAGGTCACCCAGCACATTGCCATGGGCAAGGTGCCAACCCGCCTCGCGTTGACGTGGAGCGACCGCGTGTCGTTTGTGCTGACCGAGGCGTTGCAGCTCAAGAAAATTGCGTTTCTGGAAACGGTGTTCGAGGGCGCCGCTGCCAGCCCGGCGGACGGCAAGGACGACAACTTCGACGCTGATGTGGCCATTGCGACGGGTGAACTCAGAAAGCTGATTCCAGATTTGCTGGAAGCCCTGGGCGGCGAGGTGGTTGCGGGGTGATCAGTAGCGGTCGTTGTGATGGCCGCGGTGATGGTGGCGGTCATGGTGACGTTCTTTGCGCCAGTGGCGGTAGTCCTGGGGCGGACTTTGCCACGTTACCACGGGTTGCTGATAGTACGTGATGGGTTGCACATAGCGGTATTGCGGGGGCGCAGGCTGCCACACTGCTACGGGAGGCTGGTAGCGTGCCACCGGTTGTTGGTAGTACGTGTGGGGGTAGGGGTTTGGTGCGTAGGCCGGGGGCATAGGACTGTGGCGTTGCTGCGCGTGCCCCTGGTTGGCGATACTCGCACCGACCAGCCCACCGGCACCGGCGCCCAAAATGGCGCCGTCGCGGCCACCCATGGACTGGCCAATGGCGGCGCCGGCTACCGCACCCACACCGGCACCCAGAAAGGTGTGTACATCGTCTGCATGGGCCAGTGGGGCCACACCCGCCAGGGCGCCTGTCAGCAGCGCAAGGGAAGCCATGGCGCCCAGTCTGGCTGCCAGGGGCTTGGTCAACGGGGACGAAAGATGCGAAACACGAGGAGTGTGCATGGCGTGGTGTGGGCCTGAGCCCGTACCGCTAAACGTAGCGGTTTGTCTACCTATAACGCCACAGCCGACATGCCGCTGACTACGGTAACAAGCTTTTACACAAAGCGAAAGAGGGCCTTAGCCCTCGAGAAATATAAATAGTATGCTACTAATTTTGTAGCAATTGCATTTAAGACCGGTTCTTCATGGAGCAGGTGTTCCAGCCGAAGATGGCATAGGGCGGGCACCAGCCTATGGCGCCCGTTGCCAGTGGCACCACGCCCAACCAGCCCCATATGCCAATGGTGCCGGTGACGGTCAGGGCGATCAGCACCAGTCCGATGACGATGCGCAGGATGCGGTCAATGCCGCCGACGTTGGTTTTCATGGTGGTGTCCTTGGTGTGGGTCGTTGATGGGCCCATTGGACCCTCTGGCCCGCCATCTGTATGTGACCTGTGTCACACAGCCCCACCTCACAACCGGGGACGGATCAGCATGGGCGTGAATCGCCACAGGTACAAAACCAGCGCGGCGATCCAGGCGGCAGCTGAAAGCTGCAAGAATCCACTGCTGCTCGGTGCGTCCACCACGGCAGCCAGACGCAACGCAACGGCCGCCAGCATCAAGCCATAGCTGGCGCGCATGCTGCGGTCCGTTGCCAGGGGGCGGCCCAGGTGGCCCAGCGCGGTGCGAGTGACCATGCCGATGATGAGCACCGAAAAACCGGCCATGGCGATCACATGCACAGGCAGAACGCGCGGTAGCGCGACCCCTGCGGCTGCCAGTGCGGCCAGCACCAGGCCCACGCCCAGGCCGCCATATCCTGTGTACAGAATCCACAGCAAGGGGTTGCCGCGCACGGCCCATGGCTTCCAGCTCAGGACCTGCACCAATGCAAGAGCGCCCGCCACGCCGAGAGCGGCAGCGGTCGGCAGCGGCCAGCCCGCCAGCTGGCACAGCGCGGCCACCGCGCAAGCGCCCAGTTGCACTTGGCCGGTACCCGTGTGCTTGGGAATGTCCAGGCCGGGGGTTGCGCGCATGGCGAAGAAAGGAATCACGCGCCGACCGATCAGCAGCGCAATCAAAGCCATGACCACCAGCCCGGCATTGAAGCGCTGCATCAGCAGGCTGTAGTCACCGCCCAGTGCGGCCATCAGGTACAGGGCGTCCGCAACACCCAGGCCCACCAGCAGCCAGGGCACGGCATAGTTCCGCGTGTTTTTGGCGCGGTAGACGGCCCGCATCATGGCCGCGGCGGCCAGCAGGAAGAAGCCCAGCTCGGCCGCTACCGCGATCCAGAAGGCGAGCAGGCTGCCCGCCAGGTAACCCAGTCGGGCGACCAGCCACAAAAAGCTGACAACGGCCAGCGCCCGACCCTGCAAAGGGTTGATGCCGGTCCAGTTACTGCCCGCTGTCATCAAAAAGCCAACTGCGATGGTGGCAATAAAGCCCCAGAGCATTTCGTGCGCATGCCAAGCGATGCCCTGCAAGGGGCCCGTCAATGCCTGGGGTGCGTAGATCCAGATGGCAATGGCCACCACTGCCCAGCTCACGCCTGCGAGGTACAAGGGGCGAAAAGCGAGTTCCAGAAAGGCGCGCAGGGAGGGTGCCGCCGCTTTGGGGTCAAGCGGCTCTTCCAGCTGGATCAGATTCTGGGGTTTGCGCACGGTGGGGCTGGGCATGGGATGGAATTAAGATGTATATATTTTGCATCTTAAATGCATTCCATGCTCTATGTCAAGGCTGCCGCTACGGCCCGCAGAGCGCCGCTGTCGCGGATGTGGATGTGTTCACGTGCCAACACCAGCCAGCCCTCGCGCTCAAATCGCCGCAGTAATCGGGACACAATTTCTCGCACCGTGCCTAATTCGTCTGCCAATTCCTGGTGCGTCACGGTCAAGTCTTGCCCGCGGCCCAGCAAGGCCGCGGCCAGGCGTTGGTCCAGCCGCTGGAAGGCTACGGCATCGATCAATCCTGTCAGGTCGGCCATGCGTTCGGCGAACAACCCTAGCACCGCGTCCCGAAAGGCGGGTGTTTGCAGCCACTGGATGAACACGGGCGGTGGAATCAGCAACAAGCGGGTGGGCTTGGTGGCAACCGCCTGAGCCGAAAGCGGTTGGCTGCGAAACAGGCAGGCACTGGACGCCAAGCACAACTCACCGGGCACCACCCGGTACAGTTCCAGCGAACGTCCGTCACTGGAGTGGCGCGACACCTTGACCTCTCCTTCGAGTACCAGCGGAAAACCCTGGCAAGGACTGTTCTCGCTGAAAAGCACCGTGCCGGTTGGAACGGTCAGTGGTCCGAGTGCCGAGCCCAGCTTCTCCAGCGTGGGCGCTACAAGGGCCAGCGACGGGTATAGCGCAAGGGCCGTCAGCTTTTCGGGACCATTGCCCGTCTGAGAGGGCTCAGACTGCAACCGCATAACCCTCTTCGGCAATGGCGTGGGCCAAAGCGTCGCGGGCTTGGGTAGACTCCACCTCTACACGGTTTTGGAGGCGGTCAATCTGGACCCTGGCCAGCGGGTCCACCTGCTGTACCGCTCGGGTCACGGCTTTTTCACAATGGCCACAGGTCATGCCGGTTACGGTAAATACTTGGTTCATGGAATGTCCTTGCGCAATGATGAGGATTGAGGAGCATAGTCTGATCCTTGCCACCAGGAGAAGATCCTGTGTATCCACGCACCGTTCATTTGATTTCCGTCAAGTGTTGATAAATCCTTGCCAGGAAGCCCCAGGCTTCAAAATCTGATGACTGACCTCAACACCACGACTTTCCCCAGCGCCGTCGACATTGGTATCGGCGGCATGACCTGTGCGTCCTGCGTGGGCCGCGTCGAGCGGGCCCTTAAAAAAGTGCCTGGCGTCACCAATGCCACCGTCAACCTGGCAACCGAATCGGCGCGTATCGCTTTCAGCGGTGACGGCAGCATGGAAGCCCGGCTGCGGCGCGCCGTGCGCGATGCTGGCTACGAGCCCCGTACGCCGGCGCAAATGGACGCGGTGGATGACATCTCAACCTGGGCCGGCTTTGGTCCGGTGGCGCTGGGCCTGTTGCTGTCGGCGCCGCTCGCTTTGCCCATGCTGGGTGACTTGCTGGGTCGGCACTGGATGCTGCCGGCCTGGGTGCAGTTTCTGCTGGCAACACCGGTGCAATTCGTTTTGGGTGCACGCTTCTACAAAGCCGGCTGGCACGCCCTCGTGGCACGCACTGGCAATATGGATTTACTGGTGTCCATCGGCACCACGGCGGGCTGGGCGCTTTCGGTGTGGTTGTGGCTCAGCGCGACAGATGGTGCCATGGTGCACCTCTACTTTGAAGGCTCGGCGGTAGTTATCACACTGGTGTTGCTGGGCAAGTGGCTGGAGGCCCGCGCCAAGCGCCAAACCACCTCTGCCATCCGTGCCCTGCATGCGCTGCGCCCAGAGACCGCGCACTTGATAGGATTGGACGGCGAGGTGGATGTGCCCATCGCAGAAGTCTTGCTAGGGGACCGCCTGGTGGTCAAGCCTGGCGAACGTTTCCCGGTGGATGGCACGCTGCAGGAGGGTCAGACCCAGGTCGACGAATCCATGTTGACGGGGGAGCCTTTGCCAGTGCCCAAGGAAGTCGGCCACAAGCTCACCGGTGGGTCCATCAATGGCGACGGCCGCGTTGTGCTCCAGGTCACCGCCGTTGGGGGTGACACCGTGCTGTCCCACATCATCCGGCTGGTCGAAGACGCCCAGGCGGCCAAGGCCCCCATTCAGCGGCTGGTGGACCAGGTCAGCGCCGTCTTCGTACCCGTGGTGCTGGTACTGGCGTTGGCCACGCTGCTGGCCTGGTGGTTCACCGGCCATCCGTTTGAGACGGCCGTGATCCATGCAGTGGCCGTGCTGGTGATTGCCTGCCCCTGTGCCCTGGGCCTGGCAACACCGGCCGCGATCATGGCGGGCACGGGTGTGGCCGCCCAATACGGCATCCTGATCAAGGATGCCCAGGCACTGGAAAGGGCGCACAAGGTTGACGTGGTGGCCTTCGACAAGACGGGCACGCTGACGTTGGGGCAGCCACAACTGACGAACCTGTTGGTCCCCGGTTCGCAAATGCCAGACCATGATGGAGCCTCGCCGGAGGACGACATTCTGCGCATTGCCGCCAGTTTGCAAAGCGGCAGCGAACATCCGTTGGCGCGCGCCATGGTCACTGCGGCACAACACAAGAACTTCACCATTGAATCCCCTGAAGCCATGCGCGCCGTCCCAGGCAAAGGCAGCGAAGGCGTTGTAGGTGACGCCACCTATTGCATCGGCAGCTTGCGCTGGATGGAGGAACTGGGAGTGGATCTGGGCGACCTGGGAGCCCAGTCGCTTGAACAACAGGCGCAGGGCGCCACAGTGTCGGCAATTGCCGAGCGCACGGGCCCGGACGCCGCTGGCCCCTACGTCCTGCGGGCATTGCTCGCATTTGGTGATGAGCCCAAGCCCGGCGCACTCGAAGCCCTGGCCGCGCTGCGGGCGCGGGGCATCAAGACCGTCATGGTCTCCGGTGACAACCGGGGCGCCGCCGAGGCCATGGCCCGCCGCCTGGGCCTGCGACCGGAGGACGGCGAGGTGATGGCCGAGGTGCTTCCCGGCGACAAGGCCGCGCTGGTGGCCCGGCTCAAGCTCGGAGGCCACACCGTCGCCATGGTCGGTGACGGGGTCAACGACGCACCGGCGCTGGCCGCTGCCGATGTGGGTTTGGCCATGGGTACGGGAACCGACGTGGCCATGCATGCGGCGGGCATCACCTTGATGCGCGGGGATGTGGGGCTGGTCGCCGCGGCACTGGATATTTCTGACCGCACGGTGGCCAAAATACGGCAAAACCTGTTTTGGGCGTTTGCCTACAACGTAGCCGGCATTCCGCTGGCGGCCCTGGGGTATTTGAATCCGGTGGTGGCGGGCGCAGCCATGGCGCTGAGTTCGGTCAGTGTGATGACCAATGCGCTCTTGCTTAAGCGTTGGAAGCCTTGCGCTCCCGATCCTTACGCCGGGCATCCAGGTGCCACGCCAAAAAAGGCAACAAAATAATCGAGCCCGGTAGGGCCCAGATAATCAGGTAGGGGTAAACGGCGGATGCCGCCCGCAGCATGTGCTGCAGCTCCTCGCGGTCCTGGGCCGACCATTTGCTGCCGTTGCGCGGTTTCATCAGCAACGGAATGGCGCCCTTGATTTTTCCCAGTTCGTGGCGCATGCGGTTTTTCTCCCGGCTGTTGCTCGCTAGAAACGAGCCAAACCACCGGGGTGCCCGCTTCATGCGCGACTGGTAGGACACGGTTTTGTCCGGATCAAATACCGGCGCTACGTCTGACGCTAGCGGCTTGGTCGGAATTTTTGTTGGATCAGGGGTTCCCATGTGCGAATTATCCGGCATGGATCCATTCGCGCAACCGTGTCCAACTGCGCCACGCCGAGTAGCCCCAACGCAGGGATCGCAACACCGCCCGTGGCCGCCATACCAGTAGCGCGACGACCATCACGGAGACCACCCCTGGATGAGCGGTCAACCACTGCCCTGCCTGGTGCAAGACGGCACGGCTGCGATCGACCAACTGCAATGCGCCGCCCAACGGGGCCAGTTCTCGTGCCAGTTGCGTGCGCTGGACGCTGATGCGCTCACGCAAGCGTCCGCGCGCCACATACAACTCAATCAGGCGATCGTCCATGGCCAGATGCCGCTTTGAGTTGGCGCAAGTCTTCTTGCAGTTCGGCCAGACTGGCGTTGAACAGGGGTTCGGACTGCTTGGAGCCGTTGCGCATTGCAGAGAAAAAGTACAGGGCTAGCGCCCAGACCAGCGCGCCCGAAAATGCCACCACCAGCAGGCGCTGCTCCCAGAACAGCAGGGCCAGGCCGATAACGGTCAACACCACGCCCAAACCAACGCAAAACAGGAGTGCCTGCGCCAACATGAGCTGGCGCATCGCCGTGATCCGCGCGACCTCGAGTTCGTTGCCAAGCAGTTCCAGCCGTGTCTGACCAAGGGCCAGCAGGGTGATGGCTTTGTCCCGGGCGGCACCCCACACGCCGCCACCGCTTTGCGGGTTTTGCATGCCGTGCAGTCAGGTCGCTCTAGCGACGGCCCAAAATGATGCCGATCAAAAAGCCCACACCCACACCAATGCCCACGGCCTGCCAAGGCGACTCGTGAACGTAGTCGTCTGCGGCGCGCGCCGCGGCGCGGGTCTTGTCGATCAAGGCGGCTTCTGCCGCGTCCAGGCGGATGCGCGCGCCCAGCAGACGGTCCTGAATGCGCACGCGCAGGTTGGCAATCTTTTCGCCGGTCTGGTCTGCGGTGGCCTTCAGTATTTCTTCGGCATCGGCAATGACGGCCCGGATATCGCTCACCAACTTTTCCTGGGAGCTCAAGCTAGAGGTTTGGGATTCAGACACGGTGAACCTTTCATAAAAAATTTCGGATCGGGTTCAAAGGGTAGCAGATTCGAAGCACCGGCGGTCAGTCTTCTAACTGTCGATTCTTTGACTTGCATCATGGCAAAAGGGCTCGGGTAGAGTCACCGTTAGGGCAAGGGTCGGCACAGATCCACGTTAACCCATTCGGAGACCGCCATGAAGCCTACGAGCCTGCAAACCATCCGCGACGAGCACGCGACCCTGGCCGCCATGCTGAGGTCCATGCGCATGTTGATCGCGCGTGGCCCCGGAGACAGTCCACAGCAATTTTTTGATGTGCTGCGGGCCATGCTGTTCTACATCGACGAGTTTCCCGAGCGCCTGCACCACACCAAGGAGTCGGAGTTACTGTTTCCCTGTGTGGTGCGGGCAGCGCCCGAACTTCAGGAACTTGTGGCAAGGCTGGACCGTGACCACCAGAACGGTGAAAGAGTCGTACGCGAGCTGCAGCACCTGCTTTTGGCTTGGGAGCTATTGGGTGAATCCCGCATGGCCGCGTTTGTGTCCGCGTCCCAACACTATCTGGACTTCTACCTGGAACATATGCAGCTGGAAGAAACCGTGATCCTGCCCGAGGCTGAAAAGTTGCTCAGTGAAGATGACTGGCGTGCGCTCGACGCCGCGTTCAAGGAAAACACCGATCCGCTCGGCGGAAAGTACCCGCCGAACCCAGCCTACGACCGGCTCTTCACCCGCATCGTGCTGAAGGCACGCATTCCAGTGGGCCTGGGCGATTCCACGAGCGCGACCTAGTGCCGAGCGTGCCGCTAGTTCTTTCGCTTGACCACCGCGTTGCGCTTGGCATCCTCGGGCCGCGCGAAGGTCACCACGCCATTGCTGACCTTGCCCATGACCAGCATGTTTTGTGAGATGGCATCCTTGTCGTTGAGACTGAACGGGTGTTCATAGGTCGCCACGACCCCGTAGTACACGCGTGACATGTTCTCCAGTGCGGCCTTCAGTTTGGGTCCCGCCACATTTCCATCGCGAATGCCGAACAGTGAGAAAGCCAGCAGGTAGGTGGTGTCATAGGCCTGTGCAGCGGCCATCGGAACCGCCATGGGCTTGTTGAATTTGCGTTTGTACGCGGTCAGAAAAGAGGCCCTGCGCTCATTGCTGGGCTCGGCGATAAAGGTCTGCGCCATCATCGCGCCCTCTGCGGCTTCCTTGGCGCCGTTGATAAAAAACGGGAACGACAGCGGCCAGGCGCCCACCTGGGGAACCTTCCACTTCAGGTCTTTTCGTCCATTCGCAATCACTGCGTTTTCTGAACCCACCGTGTAGCTGAAAACCACATCGGCACCTGCGTCGCGCGCCGCCTGCAGGTCATCCCGCAGATCCTTGACGCCCAGCGCGAAGCGCGCCACGTGCACCGCCTTGAGGTTTTTGGCCGCCAGCGCAGCCTCCACATCCTTCAGACCTGCGTCGCCATAACCCGTGGTGTCGGCAAAAATCGCGACCTTGGTCCAGCCGCGCTTGATGATGTCCTCCACCACATACGGTGCCTGGATGGCGTCGCGTGCGGAGGTGCGAAAAATGTAGCTCTCCGGGGCCGGGTACTTGGCCGTCAGTGGCGAGCCGGTCGCGCAGGGAATGATCAATGGAAGTTTGGCGGTCTGGAAAACTTCCAGTGATTTCTGCGCCACACCGGTGTTGCAGAAGCCGATAGTCGCTACCACGCCTGTAGCCACCAGTTCCTGCGAGCCTTTGAGGCCCACGTCCGGGTTGCCCTGGTCGTCCTTGATCACCAGCTCGTACGGTCGTCCCATATAGCCGCCGACGGCGTTGATCTCTTCGACCGCCAGTTGAACGCCCTGCAGCATCAGAATGCCAAAGTCTGACGAGGGACCGGTGAACGGCCCGATGACCCCGATTTTCAAGGTTTGCCCGGATTGGGCCTGCACACCCAGGGCCATGCACAGCGTTGCTGTGCCCACTATCGCCGTGATCCAACGCTTTGTAGCCTGCATGGTCTGTCTTCGCTTTCTGTGTTAGCGGGCCAGTCTAGGCGGATTGTCTGCACCCGGCTCCGTGGTTTACCCTGAGAGCGGACGCTGTAGTCAGGTCCTTGTCAGGCCGGAAGGAATAAGGTTAAAACGCCCTGTAGCCCTGGTGAAAAGGGCCTATTGCGCTATATAAATGGTAGCAAACATTATCCACCCAGCCCTTGCCAACGGCGGTGGACACGCCGTCCGTCCGAGTCGCGGGCCATGCCGCAGAATGCAGACTGTTTGTTTTTAGTGAGAAGCTTGTTTTGAATCCTTTGCCGCATGTGTGGGGGCTGGCGCTGACACTCTCCCTGGGGGCCGCGGTATCTCTGGGCATCACCCGCTTTGCCTATGGCTTGTTGTTGCCCGCCATGCGCACGGACCTGGGGTGGACCTACACGCTGGCTGGCGCCATGAACACGGCCAACGCCCTGGGCTACTTTCTGGGTGCGTTGATGACGCCCTGGCTCATGAAGCGTATGGGTGCCAGCACATTACTGTGGGGAGGCGCTCTTCTGGCCAGCGTTTTTATGGGCTTGAGCGGATTCTTTACTACAACCGAGCCTTTGTTGGTCCAGCGGTTGCTGGCAGGCGTGGCCAGCGCATTTGTCTTCATTGCGGGCGGTCTCCTGGCGGCACGCCTGGGTGCACGTGAACCTTCGCACGGTGGTTTCTTGATCGGTCTGTATTACGGCGGTACTGGCTGGGGCATTGCGCTGTCAGCGGTGTTGGTGCCCTGGGTGCTGGAGCAGGCGGCTGGCCAAGCGCACGGCTGGCGCTGGGCCTGGTGGATCTTGGCCTTGGTGTGTCTGCTGGCCAGTGCGGCGCTGCTGTGGCCCGCGCGCGTGATGGCGCAAACCCCTGCGCCCCTGCCATTGGACGGCGCTGTGCCGGTGCAATTTCGTTGGCGGCAGTTTGGCTTTGCGCTGGCGGGCTACACCCTGTTTGGCATGGGCTATATCGGCTACATGACCTTTGTGGTGGCGCTGTTGCGTGAGCAGGGCAGTAGTGCACAGGCGGTCACCGTGTTTTACGGAGTGCTGGGTCTGGCCGTGGTCGCGGCCTCCCGAATCTGGGCGGGGCTGCTGGACCGTTACAAGAACGGCCGGGCCCTGGCCATCTTGAATGCCTTGCTGGGGGTGGCGACCGTTCTGCCCGCCCTCACCCAGTCCTGGCCCATCGTGCTGGCGTCCGGTCTGTTGTTTGGCGGGGTGTTCCTGTCGGTTGTGGCGTCCACCACCGCATTGGTTCGGCACAACCTTCCGCAATCGGCGTGGGCGGCGGGCATCAGTGCCTTCACCACGGTGTTCGCGGCTGGCCAGATTGTGGGCCCAACGGTGGTGGGCTGGATTGCCGACGGTCCCGGCGGCCTGGGCCGCGGACTGGTGGTGTCGGCGTTGGCCTTGTGGCTGGGTGCTGCACTGGCCTGGCGGCAAAAGGCGTTGTGACGGGCTATTCACTGTAGCCTGTCGTCCCCATCGTCTGGAAATACCCGGTATATCGGCCTTTATTTTCGCGATGACCGGTTTCCCGGGTCTCGATACTGGGTGCATCCACTGACTGATAGGGGATGTGCCATGCAGATCGACCGCTACAACCATTTATTGTTCCCACGCGACAGCAGCAACCCGGCGACGAGCGGTAAACAGCCCGCGCCTGCAGCGATAGCCCCAGCACTAGCCCAAGCGCAGCCCGTAGACCTCCCGGCGCGGGATGTGGAGGGTGCGCAAAGTGGCAGTGTGGTCCTGAAGATCCAGTTGCCCGACAGTGCGGCGCCCGCTGCGGTCTATTCCCACGGTCGCAAGACCGCTGGCAGCGATGATCTGGACGCTGCTGTACACAGCAGGGCACGGGACCACCAGCAGGCGGTAGAGCGCAATGTCGGCGTGTTCACCCAGATCACATTGAACAAAGACGGCGTGCTGGTTGCCAGGCAGCAACCCGCTGGTTCCACCAAAGAACCCGACTTTGTCGCATTGGCCGTTTCGGCCATGCGGGAGTTCAGCGATGAGCATGATCGGCAAAAGGTGCGCGGCACCGATGCGACTCCGGCCTCTAACGCTACCCCATCTCAAACGCCATGGACGTCACTTAAAGGACTTCAGCAGTTTGCTGCCAAGCTCAACATGTTTGCGTAGACTCGGCCCACCATCACCCGCGCCGACGCATCCAAAGTGCGGCGGCGCGCAAGACCACATTACTGCTTGATGGCTTCGAGGGAGATGGTAATGGTGACATCGTCTCCAACGGACGGGGCGTACTTTCCGGCGTTGAATTCGGTGCGTTTGACCACGACGGTGGCGTCGGCGCCAATGGCATCCTTCTTCAGCATGGGATGCGCCATGTTCACGTAATTCGTGACCTTCAGGGTGACCGGCTTGGTGACATCCTTGATGGTCAGATTGCCTTCGATCGCGGAAGGTTTGTCACCGTCGAACACAACCTTAGTGGACTTGAACGTGGCGGTCGGGAATTTGGCCGTATCCAGGAAGTCCTCACCCTGGATGTGTCCATTGAAGACGGCGAAGCCGGTATCGACAGACTTCATGTCGATGAGAACATCGACGGAACCAGACTTGGCCGCCTTGTCCAGAACGACGGTACCGGTGGTCTTGTTGAAGCGGCTCAGCTGGGTGGACATGCCGAAGTGGCTGTACGAAAAGCGCGGGAACGTGTGGCCGCTATCAATCGTGTAGGCCTCGGGTGCCGCAAGCGCGGGTGACGCAATCGTGGCGATGAGGGCTAGCGTAGCGGAGAGTTTGGCGATGTTTTTCATGGTGGATTTGAGAGTGGTTGAGAAGGAAACAAAAAATCAGAACTTGCCAACGCCGGACAGCGCCAACTTGAACTTGATCTGCACGTCATCGGCGACCGCGGAGGTGTCGGCCCATTCGTTTTCACCGATCTTGTAGGCCAGACGTTTGATCGTCAGCACGCCGCTGGCGGTTGTGGTTGCGCCGCTTTGGGCAAGGGTGACTGGGACGATTGCGTCACGGGTGTTGCCCTTGATGGCAAGCTTGCCGGATACTTCAAACTTACCGCCTCCCAGGGCCTTGATGGCCGTGGACTGGAACGTGGCTTGCGGGAATTTGGCGGTGTTGAACCAGACAGCTTTGGGCAGTTCACCATCCATCTCCGGTGCGCCCAGCGTGGCGCTGGCAATGTCGACGGTGAGGGCGATCTTGCCGGTTTCAGGTTTGGCCGGATCAAACGCAACCTGTGCATCGAATTTCTTGAAGTGGCCCTCCATCGCCACGCCCATTTGCTTGCTGACAAATGCAATGTCACTTTGGGCTGGCACCAGCTTTTGATCGGCATGGACCAGTGAGGCGCCGGCTATTGCCAGTATCAGGAAACCAGTGGTGCGAATGTGGGATTTGAACGGAGTCATCAATTGGCCTTGGTTAGTGAATAGGTCGGTGCGTGGGTCGGTCGTAGCGGCAGGTGCTAGGGTTTGCCCGGAAGCATCCGCTGCAGCAGTCCGTCACGGTCCATCCAATGGTGTTTGAGTGCGGCGGCTACATGCAGCACCACCAACCCCATCAGCGCGAAGGCCGTGGCCTCGTGCCAGGGTTTGATCAGTTCAGCCAGGGGTTTGCCGGCAGCCACAAAGTCGGGCAGGGGCAACACCCCGAACAGGACAATTGGAAAACCGGCCGCTGAGGAATAGGCCCAGCCTAAGAGTGGCACGATGAAAAAGAGCGCGTACAGCAGACCGTGCGTGGCTTGGTAAGCCCACATTTGCCAGCCGGGCATGGCCAGCGTCACGGCCTGTGGCAATGCGGGTGGGCGGTGGGTGAGACGCCACGCCAGTCGCAAGGCAGAGAGAAACAAGAACGAGACACCGGCCCACTTGTGCCAGTTGTACAGCTTCAGCCGCTGTGGAGAAAACGGCAGGTCGGCCATATAAAAGCCAACCGAAAATATGCCGATCAACGCAATCGCCAGCAGCCAATGCAGGGCGATGGAAAATCCATCGTAGCGGCGGGAAACAGATGCAGTATTCATTGGCGCAAGTCTACGAGCCGCGGCGCCAAAGAAAGTTCAAATTACTTGTTGCAATAATTCAGTTATTTTGAATTGAACCATCTTGGTGATTCAAGTAATCTGATGTCAATGGCAAGAAAAGCCCGGCACAGGGCCGGGGCTCCCTCTACCAGTTCGCCTCGCGTTCTGGGGATGCGCTGATCTTGTGAATGGACAGATCAGCGCCGTCATATTCCTCTTCCTGGCTCAGACGCAGTCCCGTAGTGGCTTTGAGCAGACCATAGACTACCAAGCCACCGGCAAGTGCCCATGCCACACCCATGGTGGTTCCTATCAGTTGGGCACCCAGCGACACGCCGCCCAGTCCACCCAGCGCCTTGGTGCCAAAGATACCCGCCGCCACGCCACCCAAGGTGCCACACAGGCCATGCAAGGGCCACACGCCCAGTACGTCATCGATCTTCCACTTGTTTTGGGTGAGCGTGAACATGACGACAAAGATGGTTCCGGCCATGGCACCCACAACTAGAGCGCCCAGCGGGTGCATCAGGTCCGAGCCCGCGCACACCGCCACCAGGCCGGCCAGCGGCCCGTTGTGCACAAAACCGGGGTCATTCTTGCCGGCCACGAGGGCAGCCAGGGTTCCGCCTACCATGGCCATCAGTGAATTGACAGCGACGAGTCCCGAAATCTTGTCCAGTGTTTGGGCACTCATGACGTTGAAGCCAAACCAGCCGACGGTCAAGATCCAGGCACCGAGCGCCAGAAAAGGAATACTTGACGGTGGATGTGCGGAGATGGCTCCATCTTTGCGGTATCGGTTGCTGCGCGCACCAAGCAGGATGACTGCCGGCAAGGCAATCCAGCCACCCACGGCATGCACTACGACGCTGCCAGCAAAGTCATGGAACTCTTCACCGGTCAGCGCCTTGATCCATGCCTGAACTCCAAAGTGCTGATTCCAGACGATGCCCTCAAAGAACGGGTAGATAAAGCCGACGATAACGGCCGTTGCAATCAGTTGTGGCCAAAATCTAGCTCTTTCAGCGATTCCGCCTGAGATGATGGCGGGAATGGCGGCGGCAAAAGTCAGCAAGAAGAAGAACTTTACCAACTCATACCCGTTCTTGGCGGCCAACACTTCGGCGCCAACAAAGAAGCTCGTTCCGTATGCCACGGCATACCCGACCATGAAGTAGACCACCGTGGACACGGAAAAGTCCACGAGGATCTTGACCAGGGCATTCACCTGGTTCTTACGCCGAACGGTGCCAAGCTCCAGAAACGCAAAACCGGCGTGCATGGCGAGCACCATGATGCCGCCGAGGAGAATGAACAGGGCATCCGCGCCCTGTTTGAGTGCTTCCATGTGAACCTCTTTGTGTGAAATGCTATTTATTGGTGCAATATTGTTGGATTCTTCGAATCCGCACCAAAATTAAGCAAGAAATGCGCCAGAATGGGTTGGGCGACTGTGGGTAGACGGACGCTACAATGAAGTCTGTCATTGGGGAGTAGCCGCCCTTCTATATTGAGAGGGGCTTGCGTCAACAGACTTGTCGGGTCACACCAGTGGCTGACATGGCGCAAGCGACGTCCACATCCGTGGATCCTGGCGAGACCTTTGACTGCATGCCTCCGTTTTTGGCCGGGGATGTTGTGCAGTCATGGGTTGTTCCGGCCGGAGTTCATCATGGAAGCATTTCTCGTATCCACCGGTATCGTTGCCCTCGCGGAGATGGGCGACAAAACGCAATTGCTGGCCCTGATACTGGCGGCACGTTTTCGAAAACCGTGGCCTATCGTTCTGGGTATTTTTGTTGCTACCCTGGCCAATCACGCGTTGGCTGGAGCTGCAGGCGCTTGGGTGACGACCTTTCTGGGGCCGGATGTCTTGCGCTGGGTCCTTGGGGGATCCTTTATCGCCATGGCTGTCTGGATGCTAATCCCTGACAGTGTGGACGACGAGGAGAGCACTGGCGCGCCACGCTTTGGGGTGTTCGGGACCACGGTGGTTGCCTTTTTCCTGGCCGAAATGGGTGACAAGACACAAATCGCAACCGTCATGCTCGCCGCGCAGTACCACGCATGGGCCTGGGTGGTGGCGGGCACGACGTTGGGCATGATGTTGGCAAACGCGCCGGTCGTCTGGTTGGGCGACAAAATCACCAAATTGGTGCCTTTGCGGGTCGTGCACGTCGTCTCCGCGCTCATTTTCCTGGGGCTGGGCCTTCTGGCGCTGCTGGCATAGCCGCCGGGTCTGGTGGTGCGCCACGCCGGTAGATGATGTAGTAGGTCCATCCGGCGAGCACGCTGCCACCCACCAGATTGCCAGCGATCACCGGAACGAGATTGAGCGCCATTCCGCTCCAGGTGACCATCGGTATTCCAGTGCCCGGCGGACCAAATTGCTGGATAAGCATCGCCAGGGGCATGAGATACATGTTGGCAATGCTGTGCTCAAAACCGGCCGCGAAAAAATGCCTGCCCCAAGCCCAGATCCTGTTTTGCCAGCGCTATTCTTACAACCTGCTGCCCAATGGCACCGCCGTTCATGTCGGGGTGACCGCTGGCAAACACCAACAGGTCCAGACCCGCGGCGCCCACACCATTGGCCAGGCACACCAGGACCCAGTTGCGCAACACGTCAGCTGTGGTGATCTTGCCGTCCGCCCAGGCCATCGCCAGCAGGTTGTTGCCGGTAAAAAGCCCCGCCCCCGCCACGACGACCAACAGCAAGCCCAGCGAAAACACCCGACCGCCCAGCACCGAACTGGCTGCGAATCCCACGGAAGGATCTGACTTGACCAGTGTGTAGAACATCGCACCCAGACCAATGAAGGCACCCGCCAACACACCCAGCAGCAGCAGCAAAGGAAGTGTTGCCTGGCGGGCAAGGTGGAATGAATGCTGAACTTGGATTTATACTAATGACTTGCGCCGATTTGATCCTAGATTGCGGGCGCCGGGGCCTTGGAGCCTCGAAATTCAGCTAAAGACGGCCCACGGCACCCCTCAGGGCACCCGGCTCCGCATTTAGCGTTGCCGGGTTTTTTTATGGGGATTTGGGTTGGATATGCCTTTGATCGCGACACCACAGTCACAGCACTTTTCGCTACCGCTGGCATTGCAGAGCGGGGCATCCCTGCGTGACTATTCCCTTAGCTTTGAAACCTACGGCACCCTCAATGCCGGGCGCAGCAACGCAGTCCTGATTTGCCATGCATTGAATGCCTCGCACCATGTGGCCGGAACCTATGCCGGACAGGACAACTCCGAGGGTTGGTGGGACAACATGATTGGCCCAGGCAAGCCGGTTGATACGGACCGTTTCTTTGTCATTGGCGTCAACAACCTTGGCTCGTGCTTTGGCTCCACAGGACCCATGCACGCCAACCCGGATGCGCCGGCGGGCAGTGGCCGGGTCTATGGGGCAGATTTTCCTGTTGTGACGGTGGAAGACTGGGTCAATGCCCAGGCCCGCTTGCTCGACACGCTGGGTATCCGGACACTGGCGGCGGTGATGGGTGGATCGCTGGGCGGCATGCAGGCTCTGAGCTGGACGCTGCAGTACCCGGAACGTGTACGCCATGCGGTGGTGGTGGCCAGTGCACCCAACCTCACGGCGGAGAACATCGCCTTCAACGAAGTCGCTCGTCGCGCCATCGTCACCGACCCAGATTTCCATGGCGGTCATTTCTACGAGCACGGCACCGTGCCCAAGCGCGGCTTGCGCATCGCCCGCATGATCGGTCACATCACGTACCTGAGTGATGACGTGATGAACGAAAAATTCGGCCGCCAACTCCGAGAGGCAGTTCTCAGCAGCGCCGACGGCTATAGATACAGTACCCAGGACGTGGAGTTTCAGATTGAGAGTTACCTGCGCTACCAGGGCGACAAGTTTGCCGAGTACTTTGACGCAAACACCTACCTGCTCATCACTCGAGCGCTGGATTACTTCGATCCGGCCCGCGCCTTTGGTGGTGATCTGAGCAAAGCATTGCAGCGCGCCACATGCAAGTTCCTGCTGGTGAGCTTCACCACCGACTGGCGCTTTGCGCCGAAGCGCAGCCGCGAGGTGGTCAAAGCGCTGCTGGACAACCAGCGTGACGTCAGCTATGCAGAGATCGACGCGCCCCACGGGCATGATGCATTTCTGCTGGATGACCCTCGATATATGGATGTTGTTCGCTCTTATTTTGATAGCATTGCGCAATCGGTGGGAGCCGCAACATGACGGACATCCACACCATGCACGCGCTGGCCCAATTGGTTCCTGAGGGATCCCGTGTTCTCGACCTGGGTTGTGGCGATGGCGCCATGCTGGCGCATCTGCAAAACACCCGTGGCTGCACCGGCTATGGCGTTGAGCTATCCGATGCCAATGTGCTGGCCTGCGTCAAACGCGGCGTCAACGTCATCCAGTTGAACCTGGACGAAGGCCTGGCGATGTTCGACGACGCATCGTTCGACGTAGTGCTGCAGATCGACACGCTGCAAAATTTGCGCAATGCCGAAGTCATGCTGCGCGAAACCGTGCGCGTGGGGCGCGTGGGCATCATCGCCTTCCCCAATTTTGCACACTGGCCCAACCGCTTGAGCGTACTTCTGGGGCGTATGCCCGTGACCAAACGCCTGCCCTACCAGTGGTACGACACACCCAACATTCGCGTCGGTACCCATGCTGACTTGGCCACACTTGCACAACGCAATGGCTTGCAGGTACAGGACAGCTTTGGCCTGCAGGGCGGCCAGACGGTGCGGTTTTTGCCCAATTTTCTGGCCGGCACATCGGTGTACAAGCTCACCGTGCCACGCGACCCGACTTAGCCCGCGGTCGCGCGGCTGCGATGGGGCTTCAGCGCTGGCCCGCCGAGCGGGCCGGAACGGTTTTCAGGTATGCGTAAAGCGCCAGCGCGTCGGTGTCATTCAATTCGCGCAGTGATTCAAAAGGCATGACCTTGATTGCACTGCCGTCGGGGCGTTTGCCCACACGCAGCATGGCGACAAAGGTCTCGGCATCCGGGTAGCGCACCATGGCGCTGCCCTGGCCCGGCGTCAGATTGGCGGCGGCCGGCCAGTCGGGCGGGCCGCCGGGAATGCTGCCCCCCGACAAACCGGGGCCGTGGCAGCCAATGCACATATTGGCAACGTAGGCGCCGTGCTGGGCGTTGACGGCCGCGGCAACCGGTTGCGCCGGGCGCAGGTGATGGTCTATCTTCTCAGATGCGTCCCGAATCGCCCCCAATCCATACAAGACTTTGACCGGTAGTGGTAGTTCAACCACGGCCGCACCGCCCGTTCGGGGCAGCAGTGTGCGTGCGTAGCCGACGATGGCGGCAACATCCGCGTCCGTGAACCGGTTGTAATCCTCGCTGGGCATGATGAAGGCTGCGTGGCCATTGGCCATCACGCCGTGGCGGATGATGCGCACCCAGTCCTGTGCCGTGTATTGGCCAACCGGTCCGCCCGGCGTGATGTTGGGGCCGGCGATGCGCATGCCTTTGCCATCGTTGATGAACTCGCGACCCTCACCTGCACTGCCATGACAATCGGCGCAGCCGCGAGAGCGGAACAGGTAACGACCCCGCGCAATCCCTTCAGCGTCGGTGGCCCACGCGACGGGCTGTACCGCCACATCCACCGTACGCTGGCGTTTTTGCTCACCCAGCATGTTGGCAAACAACAAAGTGGCGACACCCAGCACCAGTACCAGTGCAAAACCCAATCCAAGGCGTTTAACCCATCGGTTCATGGTCATTCCCTTCAAAACGGAAATTGATCTTAGTCACGCAAGACTGTCCTGTCGAGGGCGGCCTGCATGGGGTTTTCCCGCTGCTGTATGACCGTGCTACAGTGCGCCCATCGGGGTGTCAGCTCCCCGGTGTCGGGCCCCTCGGGCTCCAAGATGGTGTCCCATCCAATTGCTGGTAACGCAACAGGAGTAATCCGTGGACACCACCAATCCGTCTATTCTTTCCGTTTCCCCTTTGGCTTTCAACGCCCGGCTCGGCCGGGCCAAAACCCCACTGGTGCTGGACGTGCGCCGCCAGCCGTGCTTTGACGAGAGCCCGCGCCTGCTGGCAGGCGCGCAGCGCTGCGCGCCAGAGGACGTGGCTGCTTTTGCCGCATCGCAAGCGCCGCGCGAGGTCTTCGTCTATTGCGTGTACGGCCACAACGTCAGCGAAGAAGCCGCAGCCACCCTGCAGGCCGCCGGCTGGAATGCCCACCGGGTGGCCGGCGGCATCGAAGGCGGCCAGGATGGCGAGGACGATGCCCAGGCGACAGCGGCGTGGCGGGCCCGACCACCATTGAGCTTTGCCAAGCGTGCCGACTGGGGTGTGGCCGGTGAACAGCCCTCACGCTGGATCACACGCGAGCGGCCCAAGGTCGACCGCATTGCGTGCCCCTGGCTGATCCGTCGCTTCATCGATACCCGTGCCGAGTTTTTCTATGTGCCCACCAGCCAGGTGCTGGCGCAAGCCAAAACTCTGGGTGCGGTGGCCTATGACATTCCCGGCGCGACCGTGTCCCACGTGGACGAGCTGTGCAGTTTTGATGCCCTGCTGCTGGGCTTTGATCTGCACGACGCGGCGTTGGACCTGCTGGCCACCACCGTGCGCGGTGCCGATACCGACCGGCTGGATCTGGCGCCGCAGTCGGCGGGATTGCTGGCCCTGTCCCTGGGCCTGTCGCGCCTCTATGCAAGCGACGACCACGCCATGCTGGAAGCCGCGATGCCGCTGTACGACGCGCTGTACGCCTGGTGCCGCGACCGCGTCGCCGCGCAGGATGAAGCCCACAACTGGAAGCCCGAAACCATGGTGGGAGCCTCTGCATGAGCGCAGTGCCACCCGGTGTCCTGCGCACGGTCTCCTTCACCGAGGCCCTGCGCTTCTGGCTCAAACTGGGCTTCATCAGCTTCGGCGGCCCGGCCGGACAGATTGCCATCATGCACCGCGAGTTGGTAGAGCAAAAACGCTGGATCTCGGAGTCCCGCTTCCTGCATGCGCTGAATTACTGCATGCTGCTGCCCGGCCCCGAGGCGCAGCAACTGGCCACCTACATCGGCTGGCTGATGCACCGTACCTGGGGTGGTGTGGTGGCGGGTGCGCTGTTTGTGCTGCCCTCGTTGTTCATCCTGATTGGCCTGAGCTGGGTCTATGTGGCCTTTGGAGACGTGCCGTGGGTGGCCGGGGTGCTGTACGGCATCAAACCGGCGGTGGCCGCCATCGTGCTGCAGGCGGTGCACCGCATCGGCTCCAAGACCTTGAAAAAACCGATGGTAGCCCCCGTACTCTGGGCGATTGCAGCTACGAGTTTCATAGCAATCTACCTGTTCAATGTGCCATTCCCCTGGATCGTGGCGGGGGCCGCGCTCGTCGGCTGGCTGGGTTCGCGCTGGGCGCCGTCTCAGTTTGCGGGCTCTGGCGGCCATGGCGAGGCCAAGTCCATCGCTCTGAAACCCGGCGAGGCGGAGTGGCTGATCGGCGACACCACGCCCACACCGCCCCACGCACGCTGGTCACCTGCGCGGCTGGCTGCGGTGGCGGTGGCCGGCGCGGTCCTGTGGCTGCTCCCCATGGGCGCACTGGTGGCTTGGTGGGGCTGGGACAGCACGCTGGCGCAGATGGGCTGGTTCTTCACCAAGGCCGCGCTGCTGACTTTTGGCGGCGCCTACGCCGTGTTGCCTTATGTCTACCAAGGCGCGGTCGAGCATTTTGGGTGGCTCACCGCCACACAAATGATTGACGGCCTGGCGCTGGGCGAGACGACGCCGGGGCCGTTGATCATGGTGGTGGCCTTTGTCGGCTTTGTCGGCGGCTGGAGCCGAGACATGCTGGGGCCGGATGCGCAGTTTCTGGGTGCAGCGCTGGCCGCCACGGTGGTGACCTGGTTCACCTTCCTGCCGTCCTTCCTCTTCATCCTGGCCGGCGGTCCGCTGGTGGAATCCACCCACGGCAAGCTGCACCTGACTGCACCGCTAACCGCCATTACCGCTGCCGTGGTTGGGGTGATTGCCAGTCTTGCTCTGTTTTTTATAGCGCACATTTCAATCGATACGAGGGCTAGTGGTTCGTTTGTCACAAGACTTGACTGGGCTGCGATGCTACTGGCGGCCGCTGCGGCCCTGGTGCTGCTGCGCTACAAGGTGGGCGTGATCCCCGTCATAGCGGCTTGTGGGCTGGCGGGATTGGTGGTCAAACTGGTGGCTTGAGGCGTGTTTCTGAAGCAGTGGCCGCACACCCCCCCAACGAGACGCGTAGACTCTCATTGAGATTTAGTAGCAAACCAGAAGGATCGCATCCCATGTTTCCGCCTACTCACTTGCCCAACCGTTCGAAGACCAGCACGCGGATGTGCATGCTGGTATTGAGTGCGGCCTGCGTTGCCCTGGGCCTCACAGCGTGCGGCCCCAAACCCCCGATAAAAATCGGTTTCATCGGAGGACTCTCCGGTAAGTTCTCTGACCTGGGTACCGCCAACCGCAATGGTGCGCTTCTGGCAATTGAAACAGCCAATGATGCGGGTGGCATTGGCGGCAGAAAGCTGCTCCTGGTCGAGCAGGATGACCAGCAAGACAGTGCCCAAGCGCTGCTAGCATTGAACGAACTCAAAAAGCAGGCGGTAGTGGCCATTGTGGGTCCGTCCACCAGTTCCATTGCGGTTGCGATCGCTCCGATGGCCACGCAATACCAGCTTCCGCTCATTGCGGCCACTGCCACCACGAGCAAGTTGTCAGGTAAGGATGACTACTTTATGCGTTCCGTCGGAGACGCTGCGTTCTATGGCCGCACGACTGCCCAGTTCCATTATTCCAAGCAGGGGATTCGTAGCGTGGCCCTGATACTGGACATGGCCAACGCGGATTACACAGAGAGCTGGGGCGAACCCTATGCTGCAGAGTTCACCCGCTTGGGCGGCAAGGTCGTGCGCATAGAGCGGTTCAAGTCTACGGACAATCCAGACCATGCAGCAATAGCCAAAAAGCTGTTGGATGGCGCCCCGCAAATGGTCTTGACGGTCGCCAGCACGTCGGACTGTGCGTTGATTGCGCAGCGGGTAAAGGGTCTCAGTCCTGGCGTGCGCATGGCGGGGTCTGCCTGGGCCTCCACCGAGCGCTTGATTGAGCTGGGTGGCGCTGCGGTGGAGGGCATGCTCGTTGAGCAGTATTTTGACCGGTTTGATCCAGCAACCAAGTTCCAAGACTTCGTGAAGACCTACCGCAACCGCTTCAAGACCGAGCCGGGATTTGCCGCCGTCCTGGCCTACGACGCCACCAACATGCTCATTGCTGGTCTGCAAAAATCGCAGCAGCCGGCCGAATTGAAATCGGCGATTTTGGGTTTGGGAAAATTCGAAGGGGTGCAAGGCCCGGTTCTTCTCGACGCCATGGGCGACGCGAGTCGGGTCGTGCACTTTGGGGTGGTCAAGAATGGTGCCTTTGCCAAGATTGACTGATTTGGTGCAACTCACCATTTTGCCCAAGCGCGGGCTTTCCAGCTTGCGCCAGGTGCTGTTGCGCAGCGCCGCGGCAGTGGTGCTCGTTCAGTTTTGCTTTACCCTGGGGGTGGCGAAATTCAAGCTATTTCCGCAGGTTGAAGGCTTGCAGATTGCGCTCAACGCTACCCTCGCGGAGAACATCGCCCGATCAACCCAGCGGTCCCTGACACGGCCTATGGCCGCAGTGCAGGCAGCGGTCTACCAGTTGGGGGTCGATGGCGCGCGCGCGGCCGTCCTGAACCTGGCCATCATGCAGCAGTTGGCAGACAGCAATGATGCCGCCGAGAGTGTCTACACCCTTGACCGGACCGGGCGGGTCACTGCATTGGTTTACCCGCGTGGCGAATCGGCGGCCAGCGTGCGGTCCAGCGCAGACAACCGTCTGGCGTTGGATCTGTCGCAAAGTGAAATGTTTCGCTCCATTGAGAAACACAAGGTGCGCATCAGCCCCATCTTCTTGTCCGCCGTGAGTGATCGACCCATGATCGCGATTACGGGCCCCATTGCAAGCGGAGGACTGCTAGCCATGGAGATCAGTCTTGCCCGACTGGGCCAAGTACAGAATGGCTCGGATGTGGGCGATGGCGTACAAGTGCTGATCGTGGACAACAACGGACAAATCATTGCTGATAGCGATGGTGTGAAAGCCAAGCAAAGCGCCATGCTGCCGATTGAGGCCATGCGCCAGCTGGAAACGCGAGGGGCGGGCGTTATTGCCATAGATGAAGTCCCGTGGTTTGCGTCCAGCGCCAAAATTTCGGTGGGCGCACTGGATTGGCGCGTAGTTGTAATGCGCCCGGAGGCTCTGGTGTACCAGCCGATTTTCAACATCGTGTGGGCGAGCACGGTGAGTACGGGCATTTTGCTGGGCATCGCGGTCTTGTTGTTTGTGTGGATCGCGCGCAAGTTCAGCCATGCTACAGAAACACTGAGTCAAGACGCCCTTTCTTTGGAGCAAGGGAAAATTCCTGCGCCACGAAGATTTCGGGTTAAGGAACTGCACGCGCTTGACCACAGTTTGCGCGCAATGGCCAGCAACCTCCTGCAACGCGAAGCGCTGCTCAAGCAAAGCAACGAGGTGCTGGAGGCGCGTGTAGAGGAACGCACGCAACACCTCTCGCACGCCAACGCCGAGTTGGGGAGCGCCATGCAACAGTTGAAGCAAACACAGGCTGACTTGGTGCAGGCAGGAAAAATGGCGGCGCTGGGCTCCATGGTCGCAGGTGTTGCACACGAGATGAACACGCCCGTCGGCAATGCCCGCTTGGCGGCAACCAGTCTGGTGTACCGGGCCCAGCAGCTGCGATCGATTTTGGACAGTGGCAAGGTATCGAAATCAGATATCACCCAATGTGCTATTGATTTCGAAGAGGGCGCTTCGCTGATTGACAAAAGTCTGGGGCGGGCGGCCGATTTGGTGCGCTCGTTCAAGCAGGTAGCTGTGGATCAGTCGTCCAACCGCTATCGGATCTTTTCTATCAATGAAATCATCCATGAAAATCAGGTTTTGCTCTCGCCACGCTTGAGCAAAGCCCACATAGTGGTCACCGTCCAAGCGCCTGACCAGCTGGAGATGTCGGGCTACCCCGGAGACATAGGTCAGGTACTGACCAACCTCATCGAAAACGCCATGGTGCACGGGTATGCCGATGCCCCGAGTGGAGAAATCTTCATTGATGTGGTGTTGCTCGCACGAGAGCGCGTGCGCATTCAGGTGCGAGACGCGGGCTGTGGCATTCCCGAGGTTTCTTTAGGGCGCATCTTCGACCCCTTTTTTACCAGTCGCATGGGGCAGGGTGGCAGTGGTTTGGGCTTGGCCATTGTGTACAAGCTGGTTACCCAGTCATTGGCCGGCAGCATTGTGGTTGCGTCTGCGGTGGGTGTGGGTACCACGTTTACGGTGGAGCTACCGTTGCATGTACGCGAGAGAAGCGAAGCGGTTACCTGATTCCCTTGTCGCAGTAGCTGTGTTTCAGCCTGGGTCTACAAGAAATCAGGCGCCAGCCCTCGTGAAACAACATTATTTAGCTATATATTTGATAGCATATCCACGCTCCCTACTTATAAATGCCCTCGCCAACATAGGAGTCGCCTAAGCGTTCCACGTACATGGCCTTTTCCTGCAACTTTTCAGTGGTCGGATTCTTGAACTTGTAATTTTCAGTCCAGCCGCGGCCTTTGGTCTTGGCCGCTTCGATAGCCATCTTCACCATGAACTTGCGTTCGGGGCCTTTCAGATCGATCAGTTCCTGGCCCACAAGCTTGGGGTTGCTGCCGTGCGCCAGCATTTTGCCGGTGAAGTCCAGGTAGCTGATGTACAGCTCGCGGTCCTTGAAGCCATTGCCGTTGGTGAACTCTTCTGCCGCCTTCTCGGGCCGTTGGTCTTGATGAACGCCAGGGTTTTCCCGGGGCTGCAGACTTGGCCATCGCAGAACTTCTTTCGCACGAGGGGGGACAAGGGTAGACTGGCACGTTCCACTGGAAAGATGAAGTCGGGAGCGTGCATGGCAATTGAACTGGGCTCTGGTGACAAACTGGCCCTTCTCGCAGAAGGGCTGGATCAACTCGATATCGGCTTCACCGTGTTTGACCGCGAACTCGTCATGGTCGCCGCTAACAAGCGCTTTCAGGAGATGCTGGGTTTCCCGGATGCACTGTGCCGCCCGGGTGCCACCATGCAAGATGCGTTGCGCTACAACGCTTCGTTGGGCGAATACGGTCCCGGGGATGTCGAGGAGCAGGTGCTCCAGAGACTGGAGCTTTCCAGAAAATTTTTGGCCCATCGTTTCGAGCGTGTTCGCCCCGATGGTTCGATCATTGAGGTCTGTGGCCATCCCCTGCCCCTTGGCGGAATGGTGACAACTTATACCGACGTCACCATTCCACGTCAGCGTGAGCATGCCTTGCGCGAACTCAGTGCCGAGCTGGAACTGAGAGTCGAGTCGCGCACTGCGGAGCTGCGCCATCGGGAGGCCGAGCTCGCCCGCAAAGCTGCGTTGCTGGAGTTGGTTGTCAGCAATGTGAACCAGGGCATCAGCTTCATCAACGCCGACCTGAAGATTGAGTTGTGCAACCAGAAGTTTGGAGAACTGTTGCAACTGCCTCCTGACTTGTGCCGACCCGGCGTCAGCTTTGAGCAACTGGCGTATTACAACGCCGAGCGCGGCGAGTACGGCCCGGGGGATGTTCAGGAACTAGCCCGTGCGCGCATTGAAATCGCCAAAAAATTCTTGCCCCACCACTTCGAGCGCACCCGTCCTAGTGACGGCGTGACGCTTGAAATCATGGGCAAGCCGACTCCCGACGGGGGCATGGTGTCCACCTACCTGGATATCACGGAACGTAAGCGGGCCGAAAACCGGATTCGGGACATCAACGAGACGCTGGAAGAGCGTGTAGAAGAGCGCTCAGCCCAATTGAGTGCTGCCATGCAAACCCTGCACCAGTCACAGGAGGCGCTGGCCCGAAGCGCTGCCAAGGCAACCTTGGGCACGCTGGTCGCCAGTGTTACCCATGAGTTGAATACGCCGTTGGGTAACAGCCTGATCACGGCCGGCACCTGTGCCGACATGGCCAAACGCTTGCAAGAGCAGGTGGAGACAGGGCAGCTCAAGCGGTCGGATCTGAGCGTCTTCTTGAAGGAAGTCCGTGAAGGCAGTGATCTGATCGAGCGCAACCTGCACCGTGCCGTGGCCTTGGTGCAAAATTTCAAGCAAGTCGCGGCTGACCAGGCCAGCGAACAACGGCGCGCCTTTGACCTGGCAGACGTGGTCAAGGAAGTGCTGGATACCTTGAGTCCCAGTCTCAAGCGTCACCCGCACCGGGTACAGGTCGATGTGGCGCGGGGCCTTGCCTTCGACAGTTTTCCCGGCGCGCTGGGGCAGGTGCTGATCAATTTGATCAATAACGCCTATCTGCATGCATTTGAAGACCGCCTGGATGGACGTGTGCAGATCAGCGCGCAGCCAGAGGGCGAAAGGGTTGCGTTGCGCATTGAGGACAACGGAATCGGTATGGCACAGGATCTGATGGCGCAACTTTTCCAGCCCTTTTTTAGTACCAAGATCGGACGGGGTGGAACCGGCCTTGGCATGACGATCGTCGAGAATCTGGTAAAAAAGGTTCTCGGCGGAACGTTGGCCGTGGATTCCACCTTGGGCGTCGGCACGCGATTCCTGATCCGTCTGCCGCGGGTGGCGCCCTATGAAACAGACATTGGTATTGATGCGCAGATCTAGACGCTCGCGCCGCGTGGCGGGCATTTGTTGCGTGGAGGCAACTTTTTGAGGTGTCCCCAATGCATCGCATTAGACAAGTCTCCTAAATTACGCGTCTTCAATTCGGCATAGACTGTAAACAGTTAGCACCGTTCTCACTCTGGAGCCATCCAAATGCCCCGTCGCCGTTCCGTCGTTCGCCACGCCCATGTAGGAGCACCGCATGCGCTGAGTTCGCTTCTGGAGGGCCGCGGGTTGCTGGAAATGGCGCTACTGCCAGCTTCACTGCCGCTGCTCATGGAAGCGCCGTCAGGCGATGGCCATCCGGTGCTGCTGGTGCCGGGCTTCATGGCCAGTGAAGCAAGCATGATTGCGTTGAAGATTTTTCTGCAAAACAAGGGTTACGACGTTCACATGTGGGGGCTGGGACGCAATGTCGGCTTTCGCAGCAAGCACGCCAATGCCCTGCCCCAGAAAATTCGCTACCTGCACCACATTACCGGGCGCAAGGTCAGCCTGGTGGGCTGGAGCCTGGGTGGCGTTTTTTCACTGTACGGCGCGCAAAGCACGCTCGATTGCGTGCGCTCCGTCATCACCCTGGGCAGCCCCGTCAGTGTGGATGCCCATTCCGGCAGCCAGTCGCCCACGGCCGTCAAGGCGCTGTACCGTTTGGTGTCCCACCGCCTGGGTGCGTCGGCCCACATGATGCAACCCCGGGCCAAGGCCATGCGCGAACGCCGCCGACTGGCGGTTCCTACCAGCTGTCTGTACTCTTTATCGGACGGCGTCGTGCCTCCCCAGGAGGCCACGATAGACGGCGATCCCGCACTGCATGAAAACATCCAGGTCCCCGGCAGCCACATCGGGCTGGGTTTCAATGGCATTGTCCTGTCCATCGTGGCGGACCGGCTGGCACAGCCTGAAGGGGAATGGATGCCATTTTCCCCTCAGGGGCTACTGGCGCGGGTGTTGAGCGTGACCACGGGAAATGTGCCTGACAGCGCGGTGCCCGCCGCGACTTGACTCCAGAAAGACCATCATGCGCCAACTGAGCGAACACGACGCGGCCTTCATCTATTCAGACACGGCGCACGCCAATTCCAACGTTACTCTGGTGCACATTTATGACCAGTCCACCGCGCCAGGCGGAGTGGTCCGCTTCAAGCAGATCCAGGCCCACGTCGAAAGCCGACTGGACCAACTGCCCAACTTTCGCGAAAAAATACTGCGCGTCCCGATGGACCTGGACTACCCGTACTGGATCGAAGACGAAAACTTCAACATCGAATACCACGTGCGCCACATTGCGCTGCCCAAGCCGGGCGACTGGCGCCAGTTTTGCATCCAGTCGGCACGCATCCATGCCAGATCGCTGGACCGCCAACGCCCGCTGTGGGAGATGTACGTCATCGAAGGGCTGGACAGTTTTCTGGACCTGCCCGTGGGCAGTTTTGCCGTGCTACTGAAGATTCACCATGCTGCCATTGATGTTGCGCATGGCAATGAGATCACCAAGCTCTTGCACGATCTGTCACCCGCCGCGGCACCTCCGGCCCCAGCGGCCCCTTGGTTTCCAGAAACAGCGCCGGGCAATCTGCAACTTTTCTGGCTGGCGGGTCTGAATTTCGTGACGTTTCCGTTGCGCATGGCGCAGCCCCTGAGCAGCAGTTGGACCTCGCTTAAAGCCACAGCCAAGACTTTTGCCGGAGAGATCCTGGGACGGCCCCATGCTTTTCCCATGACTCGTTTCAATAGTGAGGTGTCCCCGCACCGCGCTTTCGAGACACGCCGCTTTGCCCTGGAGGATTTCAAATCGATTCGGGCCCTGGCGCCGAATGCCACAGTCAATGATGTGGTGCTGGCCGTCTGCGCCGGGGGCTTGCGCTGCTACCTGGAAAAACAGGACGAATTGCCGGACGACAGCCTGGTCGCCGCGGCGCCCATCGCCGTGCACAGCGATCTGGAGTCAGACCCCCAGACCAGCTTCTCGTGGGTGCGGGTGGCACTGGGGACCGATATTGCCGACCCCGTGGAGCGGCTGGTTGCCATTCAGGCAGCAAGTTCGTCTTCTACGATCATGGCGCAGGCCATCAGCGCGCGTGAGCTGACGAGTTTGGCGCAACAGGCGCCGTCATTGGCCATTGCCGCGACCAGCAAGATGCTGCGCTCGGCGTCCGCCCTGCTGGGCGACTGGGCGCCTTTGGCCAACTGTGCCATCACCAACGTACCCGGCTCGCGGGTTCCCCTGTATTTGCAGGGCGCGCGGCTGACCTATTTGTCCGCCATCATGCCGATTTCCGATGGCATGGGTCTGGTGTTTTCGGTCACCGGCTACAACGACACCATCGTTGTGTCTTTCACCGCATGCTACGAGCAGCTGCCGGACCCCGAAGTCCTGGCCCAGTGCCTGCGCGAGAGCTTCCAGCAGTACCTCGCACTGGCACAACGTAACGCCCGGCGTAAACCCCGCGCCACAGTGGGGAACGTGGCACGCCTGCCGGTAGTGGGCGCGAAGCCGGCAAAACCCCGCAGCAAGGCAACTGCCCCGAAAGCCCGACTGGCGTCTGCATAGCGCAGATTCCTTTGTGCACCAAATCCGGGAAATTTGTGGCGCCACGTGTGGCGAAGTCTGCTAAAGTCATTTCGAACTCAAGATGTGGCGGGTGTTGGACCCGTGGGTCCCGCGCCTTACCCGTTGTCGGGTCGGGAATTGTCTTGAGAATCGTGAGTGCGAGGTGCAGATTTGGCTACTACAAAACCGATGAGTGGATTCTTCACGCCAGGCTTGGTGTTGATGGCGAAACTGAGCGGACGCAATAAATTCTGGGTCATCGCCGTACCACTGCTGCTGGCGGTGTTGGTGTTGACCTTGTTGCATCTGGGCAGCTTGAACGCGCAACTCCCGACCGACATTTCTGCAAGTGCGCTGGCCGCCCGTCAGGGGATGCTGAACCTGGAATTCTGGATGACGCTGACCATTGCTGCCGTGGCTGTGGGCCTGTGGGTGTATCTTGTGTTGAGTTTCTTCAAAAGCAATCAGACGGATCGCGAACAGATTGACAGTGTCATGCTGCAGGCCACCACGGGTGACCTCACTGGAACGGCTGGTATCCAAGGTATCGACAGCATGGGAAATTTTGGTAAACAGTTTGAACTGGTGACCAAACGCATGTCGGAAATGGTTGCGAATATTCGCAGCGCGGCGGTTCAACTGGGTGACACCGGCAAAAAGCTGGTGGACGACACCCGGGCGTTGGCGGACCGTGCGCAGGCCCAGGGCGAGAACCTTACGCAAACGGCCGAGCACGTGCGCCGGGTCAGTGAGACGGTGTCGCGCAATGCCGAGGCCTCGCAAGAAATCAGCCTTATGACCGATATGCTGCACAAGGAGGCCTCGGGTGCCGGCGAGCAGATGAAATTGACCGTGAATGGTCTTGGACCCCTGCAGGCCACGTCGGGACGCATGAATGAAATTGTCGGCACCATCGATGCCATTGCCTTCCAGACCAATTTGCTGGCGCTCAATGCTGCGGTTGAGGCAGCGCGCGCGGGTGAGCAAGGGCGTGGTTTTGCCGTGGTGGCCGCCGAGGTGCGCCGCCTGGCCAAGAGCAGCCAGACCGCGGCCGGAGAGGTTCGGGGATTGATCCGGGAGTCGTCCGAGCGGATTGGCACCACGGTGGCGCAAATCGAACAAATCAACAAGGTAATGGAGAGTCTGGTCGCGGGCATTGGCGAAATTGCGACCAATGTCAACGTGATGGCCGAAGGCAGTGCCGGGCAAAGTTCGGCCCTGCAAGACGTCGTCCACGCGGTGGGCGATCTCGATGTGCTGACCCAGGAAAATGCAGCCCTTGTGGTGCGTGCCAGCGCCAATTCCGATGCGATGACCATTCAAGCCTCGGATCTGGAGATTTCGGTCAGCCATATTCAGTTGCGGCAGGGCTCGGCCGATGAAGCGCGGCAGATGGTGTTCGACGCGTTGGTCGAAATCGGCAAGCTCGGTCTGCGTGAAGCGATTGCGCTGTTCCATGACACGCGGGGCCGTTTCAACTGGAAAGACCTGTACGTCTTTATCATCGATCGCCAGGGAGCCTATGTGGCCTGCGGCGCCGACCACACCCGCGTGGGCGTTAAATTGGGCGACCTGTTGGGCGAAGTGGGCGATAAGCTGACCGCCGACGCCTGGGATGTTTGTGAGAAGGAAAGTGGAGGCTGGGTGACCTATTCCATTTCGAATCCATTGACAGGTGAGGTGCAGACCAAGCTGTCGTATGTGGTGCCCATCGACCAGGACCGTTTGATCGGATGTGGTTGCTATGTCAACTCACAGTGGACCCACTGATTGCACATAATGGCGTTACGATGGGCCTTTCCAATCGCATAACAGACAGCCATGCAAAACGGAAATCCTCCCGCCCCTGGTGAAGCGCAGAATCTTCGCGAAACCAACGCATTGCTCGGTTTGTGCGCCGGCTTGTTGCCTGTTTGGGCACGGCACCTTGCCACGTCCCGTGCGCAGTCTGAATTGGCTGTGGCCGAGATGCTCAAGGCATTTTCCGACATTGGTCCGCACATCAACATGGCCGAGCGCCAGTCCCAACAAATCAACGATGCCCTTGCACAACCCATCGGCGGGGTGACTGGGCTTGTGGGGGCTTGCGAACAGGCATTGGCGCCCTTGCTACGGGACGCCACTTTGGCCGTGCCGAGCAGACAGGCCATCGAATCCGTGCTGTCCATGGTGCGCAATGCCGTTGGCGCCTTGGAGCAAATTGCAAAGCCCTTTCAGCACCAGACCCAAATGGTGGCGGAGCAGGTGGAGCGTATGTATATCGGCTTTCAGTATCAGGATCGCATCAGCCAGATGATGACCTTGCTGGAGGGAGATATTTCTGATCTGCAATCGGCCTTGGCCGGAACAGGCGGGCCCCCCCCCAATCTGGCGGCCTGGATGGAGAAACTTGAATCACGGTATGCGATGGCAGAGCAGCATGATGACCACGTTGGCACCCCTCCGGCAGGGGCGACGCCCGGTCAAGATAACGAAGCTACTTTTTTTTAAGAGGTTGGTATGGCAAAAACGATACTGGTTATTGATGATTCCGCAAGCTTGCGTCAGGTGGTTCGGATGGCATTGACGGGTGCTGGGTACGACGTGATTGAGGCGGGTGACGGCAAGGCAGCATTGGCCCTGCTGGATGGCCGCCAGGTCAATATGGCCGTTTGCGACATCAACATGCCGGTCATGAACGGCATAGAGTTTGTCAAGGCGGCCAAGCAGCTGCCTGCTTACAAATTCATGCCCATTCTGATGCTCACAACCGAGAGCCAGGACTCCAAAAAAGAAGAGGGCAAGGCGGCTGGTGCCAAGGCCTGGATGGTGAAGCCATTTTCGCCCACGCAACTGGTGAATGCCGTCGGCAAACTTTGCCCATAGGCGCTGTCGCGCAAGGCCGTTGGGCGGCCTTTGACCGTTTATTTGACACTGCCTGGAGATTTCCATGAGCGATAGGTTCGAGCTTCCTGCCGAGTTGAATATCTATAGCGCGCTGGAATCGCGCGATGCCTTGTTGGCGTGGGCTTCTGAACAGATGACCCAGGCCAAAGGCTACCTCGAGGTTTCCGCCCGTGACGTGGCCGAAGTGGATGGTGCGGGTCTACAGTTGTTGGCGTCACTGTCCAATATGGAACAAACCTGGCACTTGGTGGAGACCAGTGAATGCTTCGCCGAAGCCTGCCGCACCATGGGCTTTGGCAATTGGCTGGACAAACGCTACTTGAAGCCCAGCAACATGGAGTCCAGCACATGAGTTACAGCAACGACGCCGATAGGGACTTTATCGCCCAGGCCATGCCCGCCTTTATCAGCGAAGCGGCAGAACAAATCGAAGCCATTGAGACCCTGCTGCTGGAACTGGAAGAACAGCCCGACAACCGGGAACTGCTGGACTCGCTCTTTCGGTGTGCCCACACTGTCAAAGGCTCAGCCGGCATTTTTGGACTCAACCGCGTCGTGGATTTCACCCACCATGTGGAAACCTTGCTCGACAAGATGCGCGATGGCGACATCGCCCTGACCCCGGCCACCAGCACCCTGTTGCTGCAATGCAACGACCAGATCAAATTTTTGGTGGATACCGCTTCCGACGAGAATGCTGACACCGCGGAGCAGAAGGACGAACGCGCAGATCTGGTCAGCCAACTGACCGCACTGACGCATGGCGCAGAACCCGAGACTGCTGCAGTCCCCGTTGCCGTGCCACAGGCTGCACAGTTGCCCGATGGTGGCCTGCGCATCTGGACGATCTCCGCGCGGTTTGGGCAAGAAACTTTTCGCAATGGAATGGACCCCCTTTCCATTGCCCGCTACCTGGGCGGCATGGGACGCGTCGTATCCGTGCGCTGCGGCACCGAGACCGTGCCACCGCTGGTCAACCTAAACCCCGAGAGCTGCTACCTGAGCTTTTTCATGGAACTGGAGACCGCATCCAATCGAGAAGACATTGATGGTGCTTTCAGCTTTGTGCTGGATGACTGTGAACTCGACGTCGTGGCACCCGAAACACCGGGCCAGAAAATGGCCAGGGCCATTGAGGAAATGCCGGAAACCCCCCGGTTGGGCGACATGTTGGTCCAGGTCGGTGCGGTGTCCCAGGACAAGCTCGACCAGGTGCTGTCCACCCAGCAGCAAAGTCGTGCCATGCCCGCGGTCGGCAAGCCCAAGATTGGCGACCTGCTGGAGTCTCAGGCCGGTGTCGCTCCCGAAGTGGTCGCGGCCGCCCTGGGCAAGCAACAAAAGATCCGCGAAAACGCCCCCAGCGAAGAACGTTACATCCGCGTGCAGGCCGACCGCCTAGACGCGGTGATCAACCTGCTGGGCGAACTGGTCATAGCCGGTGCTGGCGCCACGTTGCTGGCGCGCGAAACACGGGATGTGGCGCTGATTGAGGCCAATCTCCATATGAATGGCCTGATCGAAGAAATCCGCAACGGCACCCTGGGGCTGCGTATGGTGCCCGTGGGTGAAACCTTCAGCCGGTTTCGCCGCGTCGTGCGCGACACTGCGTCCAGCTTGGGTAAAGAAGTCAACTTCGAAATCGTGGGGGGCGACGCCGAGCTGGACAAATCCATGGTGGAAAAAATTGCCGACCCTCTCATGCACTTGGTGCGCAACTCGCTGGACCATGGGCTCGAGCCTCCCCAGGAGCGCATCGCCGCAGGCAAGCCTGCTGCAGGCAAACTCATCCTGAGTGCCCAACACGAAACAGGCGCCATTCTGATTCGCATTGAAGACGATGGTCGGGGCATCAACCGCGAGCGCGTGCTGCAGCGCGCCTGGAACCGCGGACTGGTCGAGCAAGGTGTCATCCCCAGCGACGACGCCATCAACATGCTCATCTTCGAGCCAGGCTTCTCGACCGCCGAACAAGTCACCAACCTGTCGGGGCGCGGTGTCGGTATGGACGTGGTGCGCCGCAATATCGAGGCCTTGCGCGGCTCGCTCCGATTGAGCAGCAATCCTGGCAAGGGGCTGCAGGTTGACATTCGCCTGCCGCTCACGCTGGCCATCATTGACGGCTTCCTGGTGGGTGTGGGCAAGTCCAAGTTTGTATTGCCACTCGAGGCGGTGGTTGAAGTCATAGAAGCCGGCAGCGACAAAGTCAAGGTAGACAAAACCGGTCGACATTGTCTGGAACTGCGCGGTGCGGTGCTGCCCGTGGTGCGTCTTCGCACGCTCTATAGCGTGGAGTCCAACCATGCCGACCGCGTGAGCGTGGTGGTTGTGCATTCCACGCGTGGTCAGTATGGCATTGAAGTCGAGGTACTGCTGGGCCAGCAGCAAACGGTGATCAAACCCCTGGGGCGTCTGTTCAAAACGCTACGCGGTATTTCCGGTTCCAGCATTCTGGGTAGTGGCGAAGTGGCGTTGATTCTGGATGTGAATGCTTTGGGCGAACTGGTGACCGGAGCCGAAACAGCATCAGCGTCCCAATAAACCGGCTTCCGGGCGATTACGCCCTCTTTTCTCGGCTACGGCCATAACAATTGAAGGAGACTCAGCATGGCAAAAGACTCAACTTCCTGGATGTCCCGTCTCTTCAATGGCGCCGACATGGAGCGTCGCATCGCCGAACTCGAAGCTGAGCTTAAGGTGCGTACCGACATCATGAACATGACGAGCATCGTCTCCGAGGCAGACAAGAAAGGTGACATTGTCAGCATCAATGAAAAATTCAGTGAAGTCTCCAAGTACAGCCGCAGTGAATTAATCGGCCAGCCGCACAGCACCACACGCCATCCGGATATGCCCAAGGAGACCTTCAAGCAGTTGTGGTCAACCATTGGACGGGGAGAGATGTTTCGCGGCATTATCAAAAACCGGGCGAAGGATGGCACACCCTACTATGTGGACGCGGTTATTGCGCCCATCCTGGGCGACAACGGCAAGCCCATGAAGTATTTAGGCGTGCGTTACGACATCACCGAGAGTGAAATTGAACGCCAGAATGCACGCGGTATTCTGAACGCCATCGATGCCACGTATGCCTATATCGAATTTGACCTCGGCGGCAATGTGCTCAAAGCCAACAAGAACTTTCTTGACGTGATGGGCTACCAAAGCAGCGAGATCGTGGGCAAGCACCATCGCATGTTTTGCGAACCTGCTGTCTACAACGCGCCGGCGTACCAGCAGTTCTGGCGCGATCTGAACGATGGCAAACCGCAAAATGATCTGTTCAAACGCGTCACGAAGTCGGGGCAGCAGGTCTCGCTGCAAGCGGTCTACGCCCCCGTCACCGACGAGATGGGCCGGGTCTTCAAGATTGTGAAGATCGCGACCGACGTCAGCGCCACCGTCAGAGCCAACGACATGCTGCGCCAGGCGGTGGAGCAGGCGCAGGGCGTGACCACTGCTGCCATGAACGGTGATCTCTCACAACGCATTCCCATGGAAGGCAAGACCGGCCCCATCGAATCGCTGTGCACCGGCGTCAACGGCCTGATGGAAACAACATCGGTCATCTTTACCGATGTTGTGCGTGTATTTGGCGGGCTGGCCGCAGGTGACTTGTCCCAGCGCATCACTAGGGACTACGCCGGCACCTTTGGCCAATTGAAGACCGATGCCAACGACACCAGCGAAAAGATTGCAGGCATCATCGACGATGTGGGTCGCGTCTTCTCAGGGCTCGCAACCGGTGATCTGACGCAGCGCATCAGCCGCAACGCAGAGGGTGTATTTAACCAGGTCAAAGAGGACGCCAACGCCAGCGCTGAGAAGTTGGCGAGCATCATTGAAGAAGTCCGTGGCGCGGCCGATGCGTTGACGGGTGCGGCCAACCAAGTGTCAGCTACCGCCCAGTCACTCTCCCAGGCGGCCAGCGAGCAAGCCGCCAGTGTTGAAGAAACCACAGCCTCCATCGACGTCATGTCGGCCAGCATCAGCCAGACCAGTGACAACGCCAAGGTTACCGATGGCATGGCCACCAAAGCCAGCAAGGAAGCCATGGACGGCGGCAGCGCGGTCAGCCAGACGGTGGTCGCCATGAAACAGATCGCCGCCAAGATCGGCATTGTGGACGACATTGCGTACCAGACCAATTTGCTGGCCTTGAACGCGGCCATCGAGGCCGCCCGCGCAGGTGAACATGGCAAGGGCTTCGCGGTAGTCGCTGCAGAGGTGCGTAAATTGGCCGAACGTAGCCAGCAAGCCGCCAAGGAAATTGGTGAATTGGCGGGTAGCAGCGTGAACACGGCTGAACGCGCTGGCAAGTTGCTCGATGAAATTGTGCCCAGCATCCAAAAGACGTCGGAGTTGGTGCAGGAGATTGCCGCTGCCAGCGCCGAGCAAAGTGAATCCGTGGTGCAAATTGGTGGCGCCATGGGCCAGTTGAGCAAGGCAACCCAGCAAAATGCGTCGGCCTCGGAAGAGTTGGCTGCCACCAGCGAAGAGTTGTCGGGCCAGGCCGAACAATTGCAGCAACCGGTGGCCTTCTTCAATCTGGGCAACGATGCACCCAAGGTGCGCAATCGCCATGAGCCGTCTGGCAATGAGCGACGCGGGGGCACTGCCGCGCCGCGACTGACTGCGCCTTTGCGGCCAGCCGCTGTACGCGGCACTGGCGCCAACTTCAAACCTTACTGACTCGAGCACCGTATGAGCACCGAAGACGCAACCCTGCAGTACCTCACTTTTTCCCTGGGTGATGAGGTCTTCGCCATGGACATCCGCACTGTGCGCGAGATCATCCAGCACGCGGCCATGACAGTGGTTCCCTTGATGCCGAACTTTGTGCGCGGTGTCATCAATCTGCGCGGTGCAGTGGTTCCGGTGATTGATCTGCAATCCCGCTTTGGGCGCGGCGCTGCGGTGGTGGGGAAGAAAACCTGCATCGTCATTTTCGACGCCAGCAGTGAAGGCGAAAAGTTGGAGTTGGGTCTGATGGTGGACTCCGTCAGCGAAGTCATAGAAATCGAGTCCGCACAGATTGAGCCGGCGCCCCAGTTCGGGACTTCCATCCAGCGCGACTTTATCCGTGGCATGGGCAAGGTGGGTGGCGAGTTCATCGTCATCCTGGAGCCAGAGCGCGCATTGAATATTGACGACATGGCCAACCTGGCGGAAAAGACGGCGACGGTTTAACGAACACGACACATGAAAAATTCCAACCTGTCTATCAGAGCGCGTGTCTTGCTGGGCTTTGCGCTACCCATCGTGCTGTTTATCGGTTTTACCGTTTGGCTGGGGGGGCAACTGTCCCAGGTCAAACAAAGCATGGCGAACGTGGCAGACAACAGCGTGCAATACGCATTGCTGGCAACGCAGCTCGATAAGAATGTGGTTCAGATCCAGCAGTTTTTATCGGATGTTTCAGCCACGCGTGGCAAAGACGGTCTGGATGATGGATTTCAAAAGGCACAGGAAAACTTCGATGCGCTGAACGGCGCCTTGGGTAAGTTCGAAACGCATTTCTCCGCGGCTGGAGACGCCCGTTCACTGGAGCAGATTCGGGGTATCAAAGCCAGTGCAATCACCTACTACACCGTCGGACAAACGATGGCCAAGGCCTATGTTGACAAGGGTCCCGAGGCGGGTAACAAGCTGATGGCGGGTTTTGATGGCGCAAGTGAGGCGCTGCAAAAGTCTTTGACGCCATTTGTGCATGCGCAGGTCGACCAGATGAAGGCGGACCTGAGCGACTCCAAAGCCAAGACCGATCAAATCTCGCAAACCGCCTTGGCCATCGTGGCGGTGGCCTTGGTCCTTGCGGTGTTGGTGGCTTTTTGGGTGACGACCAGTATCACTCGTCCCCTGGCCAAAGCCCTTGGCGTGGCCAACCAGGTGGCCTCTGGCCAACTGGATACCCACATCGAAGTGGATACCAGTGAAATTGGCCAGTTGCTGATGCCACTGGCCAAGATGCAGGCCACGCTGCAGCAGTTTGAAGTCGCACAGCAAGAGATGGCGCGCAAACATGACGCGGGAATAATTGACCATGTCATGCCAGTAGATCAGCTGGAGGGGGCGTACCGCTCAATGGGTCAATCGATCAACCATCTAGTGCAATCACACATAGCGGTCAAGATGAAGATCGTGGACCTGGTGACGGACTATTCGGCCGGCAAACTCGACACAGCCATGGAGCGCCTACCTGGTCAAAAGGCACGCATCAGCGAAGCCATGGACAAAGTG
>CAINUX010000132.1 GCA_903853895.1 uncultured beta proteobacterium
CCACGCGCCACGCGCTCGGCCAGTGCGTCGTAGGCGGCGCGCTTCTCCTTGTCGCGCAGCACGTCGTTGGCCTCGTTGATGTCACGCATGCGGGCCTGGGCATCAGCCTCCTTGCTGACGTCGGGGTGGTACTTGCGGGCCAGTTTGCGGTAGGCCTTGCGCACATCCTCTTCCGAGGCCGTGCGCTCGACGCCAAGCGCTTTGTAGTAGTCCTTGAATTCCATCGGCCCAGTATGCGCGCCATTTGATTGAAAATGCGTGACCAATATCAAATCGTTCGCGCCCTGCATGCCAGACCCACTGATACCTCTACAAGAGGATGACATCGAATTCACGGCCATCCGCGCCCAGGGTGCCGGGGGTCAGAACGTCAACAAGGTCTCCAGCGCCATCCACCTGCGCTACTCAATTCCGGATTCGTCCTTGCCCGACGAAATCAAGGAGCGGTTGATGGCACTCAGCGACCAGCGCATCACCGCTGACGGCGTGGTGGTCATCAAGGCGCAAACCACCCGCAGTCAGGAGCAGAACAAGGCTGACGCCATCGAGCGCCTGCAGGCACTGGTGGACAGCGTTGCAGTGCTGCCCAAACGCCGCAAAGCGACCAAGCCCACCAAGAGTTCGCAACGCAAACGCCTGGACACCAAGGCCACGCGCGGCGATGTCAAGAAGCTGCGCGGGCGGGTGTCAGGCGGCGAGTGATTTCACCCGCTGCGACGAGATCGGCCTGTGTATCAACGTCATGCCATGACCCGGAATCCGAGACAGCGATTTCGACGATCTCGCCGGGATGTGCAGCAAGAATCGCTCGGGCGCCCATATCACCGTCAAGAGCGCGGAGTTGGCTAACAAAGCGTCGTGAAAATCCGACGGGATGCCCGCGCCGCCCGCCCGCGACCGGAACTGCGATCTGGGCACCGGCACGCAATGCATGGACCACTTTCAAGGCATCTGCCGCAGCGACCAGCGGCATATCGGCCAGCGCAATGAGCCAGCCATCGGCATCAACACACTGGTTGATACCAAAGGCCAGACTGGCACCCATACCACGATCTGCATCGGGGCATACATAGACCTCGGCACCCGCCGACACAAAACAAGATTCAAGCTGGGAAGACCCGGCACGGACAACAACAACCAAGCGATCCACTGTGGGCCTGAGCGCCGCGCAAGCTGCCTCACCAACCAGTCGCCCATCTGGCAATCGGGCAAGCAGTTTGTTACCGCCAAACCGTGAGCTCAAACCCGCGGCAAGCAGCACACCGACGATCAAGGGAGGGACGGGCACACTGCCTCGCTTGGCGCAACGCGTGCGCCAGGCGCCACGAGTTCGACCCGGTTGCGCCGTGCGACGATGTCAGCGACGATGGCCAGTGCAATCTCGGGTGGGGTCCGGCTGCCAAGCGGCAAGCCCACCGGGCAACGCAAGCGGTCAATCTCCCTGGCATCAAGATCGAACAGCGTGAGGCGTTCGCGCCGTTTCAGGCTATTGGCATGCGAGCCAATCGCACCAATATAGAAGGCGTCAAACTTGAGCGCGTCAATCAACGCCATATCGTCGAGCTTGGGATCATGTGTGCAGGCCACGACCACGGTGCGCTGATCCGGTCGCATCGCCAACACGCAGTCATCCGGCATATCGGCGCTGAGCAGTGTTCCGGGAACAACCCAGCTGGCCCGGTAGTCCTCGCGAGGCTCGCTCACGGTGACCTGAAAATCCAGCGCCAGCGCAAACTCGGCAAGGTAGCGCGAAAGTTGACCGCCACCAATGATAAGCATGCGCCAACGCGGGCCGAAGGCGCTGACCAGCGTCCTGCCATCAAACACGATTGGCAGGTCGGGAACGCGGCCCACAAGCTCGCACAGGCCGTCAGCCAGATGCAACCGGCGCGCGACCAGTTCCCCGCGTTCAATGCGGTCCAATATCCCGCGCATGCAGCTTCCTTGGTGCAGGGGCTCCAGCACCAATTGCAGCGTGCCGCCACAGGGCAGACCCAATCGTCGCGTCTGCTCAGCGGTGACGCCGTAGGTAACGACTTCGGGCTGGCTGGGATGCACCAGGCGCAGACGGTCCATAAGATCGTCCTCGATGCAGCCACCCGACACCGAGCCCGCCAGTTGTCCGTCACCACTGACCGCGAACAGCGCCCCTTCTGGTCGTGGTGAGCTGCCCCATGTTTTCACGACGGTCACCAGCGTCACCGCGACACCGGCGTCTATCCACCCCGCCACCCGGCGCAGCACTTCGAGGTTGACGCTGTCCATCAGACGCGCTCCCAAAGTCCCTGCAAGAGACGAAGAGTCAGCACTGGGATAACGTCATGCCGATACAAAACGTCGGTCAGGGTTGTCTTCATCGGTCGGCAGGCATCCTCAATCCGCGCCGCAATCGTGGTACGCCCCGCTTCATCGAGATTTTTGCCCGACAGTTCCTGCAGTCCATCAATCAGAAACGGCGCCGACGAGACTCCCGTGCACGCGACCCGCAGGTCAAGGATCGCATCGCGGTCCCGACGCAGGGATACCGCGACGCCAGCAATCGCAAAGTCAATCGATCCACGCGTGCGCAGCTTCTGGTAGGCACTCGTACGCGTGTCGTCAAACGGCACACTGATCGCCACCAGAAGTTCATCCGCGGTAAGGGTCAGCCAGTTCATGCCGTCATCGCGATAGAGGCTCTGGATCGGGATTCGGCGCAGACCGGTCGGCCCTAGGATGTCGACCTGCGCACCCAGCACCATCAGTGCCGGCGCAACGTCGCCGCTGAAGGCCGCCCAGCATCGCTTGCTCTTCTTGGCCACGCGGCAGGTGTCGCCGTCAAGTTTCATGCAGTACTGGATGCCTTCTCGCCAGGGTTCGCTCTGGTTGTAATACTGGCAGCGCGTGTCCAGGCAGAGATTGCCTCCCAGCGTTGCCATGGTCCGGTGCGTCGGACCGGCTACGCATACAGCAGCCTGGGCCAGTGCGGGCAGGCGCGCAACAACGCGCGGGTCGTTGGCAATGGTCGCCAGCGTTACCCCGGCGCCGATACGTAGCGTGCTGTCCGCTTCACGCATCTCGCGAAGTTCAGAGATATTGCCCAGGTCGATCAGAACGTCGGGCGTGGCCAGGCCATGGCGAATGTTGGGCATCAGATCCGTGCCACCAGCCAAAAAACGGCTTGCCGGATTTTGGCCGCGCAGGGCCACTGCGTCAGACGCTTTGAGCGGTCGCAGCAATTGAAAATTTGGCAAAGTGGGCATCACGCATCCCCTTGAAGTGCGGTCGTCTGGTTGGCGGCGGATTCGGCTTCCTGGCTTAGCGCCGCAAAGACACGTGCTGGCGTTATCGGCAAGGCCTTGAATCGATGTCCGGTCGCATCTTCGACCGCCGCGGCCAGTGCCGACATGAACCCG
>CAINUX010000133.1 GCA_903853895.1 uncultured beta proteobacterium
AATTCACCCACAGCTTCCCACGTGGCCACACTGGGTGCAGTAGTCGCAACCATCCTTGCGGATGACAGCGTGGGCACCACACTCACCACACTTCTTGCCAGCCATGACGGGTAGCGGTGCCATAGCCAGCGCACTTTCCTGCTGCGGCAATAGTGCGTCGGACTCCGGCTGGGTGTCGGTGGAGCGACGGTTGTAGTCGCTGGTCAGCAAGCTGTTGCGTTGCGTCTGGATGTTCTGGATGGCATAGGCCACGGCCGCCACTTCGGAGTCGTGCCACATGGGCACTTGCGTACCGTCTTCTTTTTGATGCATGCCCAGGCGAACCGGGCCACGGTCCCAGGCAACCTTGCGCATATCGCTGAGCGCGCGCTCCAGGAAGCCGCCACGCGCAGCCAGTGACAACAGCCGCATGCTGGAGGTAATCCACTGCTGCGACTCGCCGCTTTGCCCCACAGGCATGAAGAACTCGATGGCACGGTCAACCGTTCCACCATTGGGCAGCGGCACCGGCAGGAACGACACCAGCAGGTACAGGGTCTTGTGACCTTCTTGCGTCCAGTAATCAACCTTCTCGGCAACCGCCGATAGCGCACCTTTGGGGCGCCGTTCGATCACTGTGCGCATCGGGTCGACCACCGGTGCGGGCACGGGTTTGACGACCTCTGGCGTGGCAGACTCCACGTGCAGTACGGAGCCCAGAATCGCATTGGGACGGTACGTGGCCAGGCCTTTGAGACGTGCGTTCCAGGCTTGCTGGTAGAGGCCCTTGAAGTCGTCGTACGGGTAGTCAGCCGGGACATTCACCGTTTTGGAAATAGCAGTGTCTACAAAGGGCTGCACCGCTTCCATCATGGCAATGTGGTCGGTGGCCGACATGTCCAGTGCAGAGACGAAGTAGTCGGGCAGTTTGCCCACGTCGCCACCCAGTTCACGGTAGACGCGCCACGCGTGGTCTTCGACGGAATACTCGCTGGAGCTGCCATCGGCCTCGCGTTTCTTGCGCTTGTACATCCACGAGAATGCGGGCTCTATGCCGTTGGACGCGTTGTCGGCAAAGGCCAGGCTCACGGTCCCGGTGGGCGCAATGGACAGCAAGTGGCTGTTGCGGATGCCATGCGTGCGAATGGCCTGCTGCAACGCGGCTGGCAGGCGGCTGGCAAAAGTGCCGGGTTCGAGATAGCCATCGGCATCAAATTTGGGGAAAGCTCCCTTTTCTTGTGCCAACGCCACCGAGGCGGTGTACGCCGCGTCACGCATGCTGGTGGCAATGCGCGTTGCCATCTCGCGACCTTCGGGCTTGTCATAGCGCAGGCACAGCATGGCCAAGGTGTTGCCCATGCCGGTAAAGCCAACGCCGATGCGGCGCTTGGCCGCCGATTCATCGCGCTGCTGCTGCAGGGGCCAGAATGTGACGTCCAGCACGTTGTCCAACGCCCGCACCTGGATTGCGACCGATTTTTCAAAGGCTTCAAAGTCAAACGCAGGAACCCCATCAAAACCAAACGGATGCCGAATGAAACGCGTCAGAATGATGGGACCCAGGTCGCAACATCCATACGATGGCAGCGGTTGTTCGCCGCAGGGATTGGTGGCCGCAATGGTTTCGCAATAGCGCAGGTTGTTGTCTTTGTTGATGTGGTCCAGAAACAGAATTCCGGGCTCGGCGAAGTCATAGGTGGAGCGCATCACGGTGTCCCACAACGCGCGCGCCTGCAGCGTCTGGTAGACCCACTTACCGTCGGCGCGTTGAAAGGCGCCTTTTTCCATCAGTGTGGCGCCTGGCTTGGCAGGATGCACGAGTTCCCAGGGACCGTCGGAAATCAATGCGTCCATAAAGGTATCGGTCATCCCCACCGATACGTTGAAGTTGTTCCAGCGCCCTGGTGTGCGCTTGGCGGTGATGAACTCCATCACATCGGGATGGTCCACGCGCAATACGCCCATCTGTGCGCCGCGGCGTGCGCCCGCGCTCTCGACCGTGGAGCAGGACTGGTCAAACACATTGATATAGCTGCAGGGACCGGAGGCCATGGAGGCCGTGCCCTTGACGGCTGCACCGCGGGGGCGGATGCGGGAGAAATCGTAGCCCACACCGCCTCCTCGGCGCATGGTTTCGGCGGCCTCACGCAGTGCCTCGTAGATACCGGGGTAGCCGTCAGCGTCCACGCCCTGGATACAGTCACCCACGGGCTGCACAAAGCAGTTGATCAGCGTGGCCTGGATGTCGGTGCCGGCAGCGCTCATGATGCGCCCCGCGCCAATGGCGCCGGCATAGAGGTTTTCCAGGAAGATGGCTTCGTATTTGGGGCGGTCCGCCTCCAGTTCGACCGAGGCCAGCGCACGCGCCACCCGGGCGAACAAATCTTCAATACCGGTTTCGCCCGGCTTGAGATATTTTTCGGTCAACACATCGTGGCTGATGGGCTGAATCACGATCTGATTGTGGGGTGGGTTAATGGGGTCGCGCTTCATGTTTTGATCTCCTCGGGGAAACTGGTTTTTGGGGTCGCTTGCAGGCTCCTGCAACTATGCAGTGAACCCAAACAGCATGGGGTAGGCTCTGGCGAAAGCCAGATCCGCCAGAATGGAAGTTTCATCACGCTCCGACAGGTTTTTATGTTAGGGGCTGCCGATTTGACTGGCGACACACCGCTGCCGGATGCTAGCGAAGTAAGGAAAACTTTCTTTGCTATGCATCAATGATGCGGGTTTAACTTCGCCGCCATCGTAGCAATAGATTGGCTAAAAACGACCGGTTCAAAGAAAGAAAAAAGAGTTCCAGAAGGTCGCTATGGCCCCGGGAAATCCCACATAACAAAATGCGGTCGCAGCCCCCGATTTGATTGATCGAGAAGCTACCAAATTGATAGTATCGCAAGATTACCCCGTGTAAACCCTCAGGCCAGCCAGGCTGCGTGTTGTTGCCAGCGAGCCACCCATTCCCTGACGGCGTGTGCGGGCATGGGTCGGGCAATCCCGTAGCCTTGCGCCAGTTCTGCCCCCAGGGCCAGTAGCTGAACCCCGTGGACTGCAGTCTCAACGCCTTCCGCAATCACTTCGCGCTGAAAGGCAGCCGCCAGCCCTATCACACCTTTCACTATGGCCAGGTCATCCGGATCGGACAACATGTCGTGCACAAAACTCTGGTCAATCTTGATCACTTCGGCTGGCAGATGCTTGAGATAGGTGAGCGACGAATAGCCGGTGCCAAAGTCATCCAGCGCAAAGCGCACGCCAACGGCTTGACAGGCCCGCATGATGTCGGACACGTGGCGCATGTCTTCCAGTGCGCTGGTCTCCAGGATTTCCAGCTCCAGGCAATGCGGCGGCACTTGTGGGTGCTCCGCCAGCAACACGCCCAGACGGTCGACAAAGCCCGGTTGCTGCAATTGGCGGGCACCGATGTTGACACTGACCGGCAGAGCCAGCCCTAGGGCATGCCAGTCCGTCATTTGCGTCAGGGCGGTCGCAATCACCCACTCCCCAACTTCCTCACTCAGAGGATGGCCTTCAATGATTGGGAGGAAGACCGCAGGCGACAACAGTCCCCGTTCGGGGTGTTGCCAGCGGATCAAGGCTTCGGCACCGATCGCCAAGCCCGTTTTCATGTTGACTTTGGGTTGGTAATAGAGCACAAATTCAGAACGATCCAGCCCGCGACGGATGTGCTCCAGGCTCTCACGCTGGGTTTGCACCGCTGCATCTCGGGCCACGTCAAACAGGTGGTAACGGTTTTTGCCTGCCTGCTTGGCGAGGTACATGGCCTGGTCGGCGTGGCGCATCAGCTGGTCAGCATCCACGCCATCCTGCGGATAGATGGTGACACCAATGCTGGCAGATACGTGCAGCACGGTGTTTGCCACTTGGACCGGAGTGGCCGCGGATTCCAGTAACCGGGCCAGCACCGGCTGAAATGCTGGCAAGGGATCCAAGTCGACCAGTAGTGCCACAAACTCGTCACCGCCAATACGTGCCAGCGTATCCCCATCGCGCAAAGCGGACTTGACATTGTTGGCCACCGCAATCAGCAACTCGTCCCCCGCAGCGTGGCCGTACGCATCGTTCACAGCCTTGAAGCCGTCGAGGTCAAAATACGCCAACACCAGGGTGTGGCCTAGGCGCTGACAATGTGCCATGGCCTGTTGCAAGCGGTCAGCCAGCAGCACACGGTTGGGCAGCCCGGTCAGCACGTCAAAGTGGGCAATGTGCTCCAATTGAAGCTGGTGTTCCTTGATCTGCGTGATGTCGGTGAACAGCCCAACATAGTTCTGGATCGCCCCATTGGCATCGCGGACCGCGCTGATGTTTTCCAGTTCGGCAAAAACCTCGCCGTCCTTGCGCCTGTTCCAGATTTCACCAGACCAGAAGCCCTTTTCAGCTAAATCCTTCCACATGGCTGCGTAGAACGGAGCGCCCTGGCGCCCTGACTGCAGAAAACGCGGGTTTTGGCCCAATGCTTCCGCGCGGCTGTAGCCGGTCATCGCGCAGAACGTTTCATTAACGTCCACGATGATGCCTTGGGCGTCGGTGATGAGAATGCCTTCACGCGCATGGGTGAAGACGCTGCCTGCCAGTTGCAGGCGCGCTTGCGCATGGTCCCGTTCGAGTTCTCCGGCCGCCCGCACCGCGACCATGTTGAGAACGGCTTCAGCCAGCGACGTGCGTTGCAACGGCTTGCGGCTGATCACGGCGATCAGACCAATGGGCTTTTTTCCACCGCCCCATAGCGTGACACCGATGTAGCCTTGCGCCTGCAGATCCTGCAACGCACCGTCGTTGGGGAATCGCTCGCAAACGCCACGCGTGATCGCACACACACCGTGCTTGACCACGTCGCCACAGGGCGTCTCGTCCAGGGCATAGCGCACGTTGTCTTTCAACCCGCCATCCTGAAACACCGCCACGCTGTCAGCGGTCAGGCCATCCCCGGACAGCCGATCCACACACACATAATCTGCATCCAGAGCGTTGGCCAGGTAGGCTGCCAACGCAGGAAAGAAACCCTCGCGGTCATTTGCCCCACTGTGGTCGGCCAGAAAATGCAGCGTGCCTTCGAGTAGCTTGCGATTCGAAATATCACGAATAAAGGCATTGAACTCGCGTGAACCGTCCATCTTCAAGGCAGTGATCACCAGTTCGACCGGAAACAGATGCCCGTCGCGGTGCATGGCCTGCACTTCGACCACAGTCCCCAAAATCGTGGAGGTATCCGTGGACAGGTGCCGTTTCACCCCCATCTGGTGGGCTTCACGCGAATGCGCCGGAATGATGGTGTCATGCATGGCACGGCCCATCGCCTCCGCGTGGCTCCAGCCAAATAGCTGCTCTGCCTGCGGATTCCAGCCTGTGATGAGCCCCTGTGCATTCATCTGAACCACTGCGTCCATCGCGGAATGGATGATGGCCCGAGCGCGCTGCTTGGCATGGAGCAAGCGCAGGTTCTGCGCAAACAAGATCAGTCCGGCACAGACAAGCAAACCAACAAGCACAATCAACGCCACGATCCAGCCCTTGAACTCCATCCACACCTCGGATATCACTCGGTCCCGAGACGCCTCAAAAGGTGCCGCACGCAGACTGCGCAATAGCGTTTCGACCCCGCCGTAGTTGGCCGCCGGCATAAAACCACTCAGACCTGCCGCGATGGCAGTCGGACTGCTGCGTGGCAATTCCAACAGTGCAATGGCCAGGCTACGCGCAAGTTTCGGTTCAACCGTAGACATCACGGCAACAGGCCACTCGGGAACCAGAGGAGTAGAACTGGCGTAGGGAAAGTGACCATGGTCCTGGCGGTGGATGATCTTGAACGCAGTCGGGTCCAAACGCCCTTCCGTCACCATGGATTCGAGTATGCCTGTCCGCACAAAGCCTACTTCGGCGTGGCCGGCCAAAACGGCATTCACCGCGACGTCCTGTGGCATACCAGTTACCAGTAGCATTTCCGGCTGCGGCAGGGGCAAACCCTTCCCCTGCATCGCAAAGGCCTGTAACTGGTAGCCGCCCAAAAAATCGGTGCTGGATAGCGCAACGCGTCTGCCAGGAACATCTTCCAGTGAATCGATCTTGGAGGCATCGGCGCGTACAAAGATGACCCCACCAAAGACCGAAACATCTTCGTCGCCCACCGCATTGACCTGGGTTGCCAAGGGCGCCGACAGGGCATAGCGCTGGTTCAGCAGGATGTAGTGCCCCGGGTTGGTAAACACCACATCCAGCGCACCACGGGCCACTGCGCCCTCAAGCCCCGCCAAGTCATGCATTGACAGCTGCACCGGTCGCTTCAGCGCCGACTCAAGATAAGTCGCCAACGGCTGCCATTGCGCAACGGACTGCGCATCGGGACGAAATGACAGTACTCCAAACCGGATCGGTGCCTGCGCCCATGACGCATTTGACAGCAGAAGGAGTAGCAGCCAAAAGGCTGCCAGCGCGCGCTTCATGGCACGGGTCAACTGGCGCGCAAAGCCAGGAGGGTCTGCCTGTGCGTTGTCCCACCGGTGTCGAGTTTGAAGACGCTGACGGCTTCAACCAGATCGCTGGACTGGTTCTTCAGACTGCTCGCAGCAGCTGCCATTTCTTCGACGAGGGCGGCATTTTGCTGCGTCACCTCATCCATCTGTTTAACGGCCTCTCCCACCTGGGCCACACCCATTGCCTGTTCATTGCTGGCGGCACTGATCTCGCCCATGATGTCGGTGACGCGTCGGATGCTGGTCACGACCTCGGTCATCGTGGCCCCCGCCTGGTCCACCAGCGCCGTGCCATGCTCGACACGCTCCACACTGGCGTTGATCAGCATTTTGATTTCTTTGGCAGCATCGGCGCTGCGCCCGGCCAGTGAACGCACCTCGCTGGCCACGACCGCAAAGCCGCGCCCCTGTTCACCGGCACGGGCCGCCTCAACCGCGGCATTCAACGCCAGGATATTGGTCTGAAAGGCAATACCGTCGATGACCTGGATGATGTCGGAAATTTTGCGCGACGAATCGTTGATGCCCCGCATCGTATCCACCACCTGTGCCACCACTTCGCCACCGCGCACGGCGACCGTGGACGCGCTGACGGCGAGCTGATTGGCGGTCCGGGCGCTGTCCGCATTCTGGCGCACGGTGCCGCTCAACTCTTCCATGCTGGCAGCCGTCTGTTCCAGCGCACTGGCTTGGCTTTCGGTGCGGGCAGACATGTCATTGTTGCCCTGGGCGATTTCGGCACTGGCAGTGGCTACTCCTTCCGAACCCTGGCGAACGGTCGTCACGACTTGCGCCAAACTGGCCTGCATCTCCGCCAATGCGGCCAGCAAGTGGCCCATTTCGTCGTTGCCCCGAACCTCAATACGCTGACTCAGATCCCCAGCCGCCACTGCACGGGCGAGTTGCAGCGCCAAGTTGACCGATGACGTCGTGGTACGGGTGATCAACACCATGATCCACACCGCAAGGGCTGTCATCAAAGCGACGGTGGCGCTGCCCCACAATAGTTCGCGTTGTGCTGCGGCAGCAGTGTCGTCGAGTTGCTTGCGCAATGCCTCGAACGCCACTGCAATGAGGCCAAACTGCACGTCAATGGTCTTGGTCATTGCCGAGAAGTAGTCTGCCGAAGGATAGTTCAACGTTTCGGCTCGCAAAATCTTGTCATCCACCAAACGCATGCCTTCGTCCGTTGCGCTAACGGCCTTTGACAGTGCGTCACCGACCAGGGTCTTCAGCGCCGGATTGGCGACTGACGCCAGCTCAATGTTTTTGCGGGCGGCGCCCAGGCTGTTGCGGATGCCGCTGCCCAGCGTTTCAATGCGCACCTTGTCCTCGGGCGTGGCGCTGGCGCGGACCAGCAGCGCAGAACCCCGTGCCCGCAACTGTCCCAAGCCTTCTGTCACCCGTGGCATGTGCTGTAACACTGCTAGTTGCAGGTAGTAGCCAGCGGCGGTGGGGTCCAGCGCGATGCCCGACACATTGACGATATCTTCCACCAATGTCAATTCATCGGCGACCAAGGCTGTGTGGCGCGCAAAGCTTTCGGGGCCAGCAATGGCCTTGCTGGCAACAGCAGTGGACAGGGATTTCCAATCGCTACTTATTTTCGCGGCAAGTGCGACCAGCTTTGGGTCTTCCAGTTTGGTCAGCGAAGCCTGCAATTTCTCCATTGCCTGAGTCACTTCACCCTCTTTGGCTTGCCGAGCAGGGGCCTGGGCCTCGTTTCCAGCGAGCAAAACAGCTGACATTCCCCGGTGTTGCTGGGACAGCTGCGTCAGTTTCATGGTGTCCTGAATCGGCCCCAATCCACGGACCTCCCGCTGGGCCGCCGCGATGTGTTCCAGATTGACCCGCACAAAGATAACGGTCGGCACTGCCAGCATCAACACTGCCAGTAGAGAAATGAGGAGAAACTTGTGCGCAAAGCGCAAGTTGCGGATGAATAGGCCCATGACAAACTCCCTGTTTGTGAAACAGCAGTCTTTGTCGGGAGACTCTGAGAACCCCTTTGCGCTGCCTATGTGTCACTTGGTTTGAAGCACTGATTGTTCCAACGCCGTAAATTTCAGCCTAACATCTTCAGGTGTAAGAGTCCTTATCACGTATTAAGTATCGGACCAGAAACGCCATGACGTCCAGGCGTTCCGTTCTTCCAGAGCCAGCGCTCTGTGTGCCCGCGCACAGACCCCAAGCGCCACCCATGCGAAGCTTGTCTGTAAGTATTCACCTATCACCCCGATTGAACTAATGGATTAGCACTCGCTCCAAGAGAGTGCTAATATTCAAGCATTGAACACAAGGAGTTCTCGTATGTCACATCAAATTGCAATGGCTATCCCCACGCCCGCCTTGGCCAATCCATGGTCGGTCGTTCCGTCGCTCGGCAATCTGGATGCGTATATTTCGGCAGCTAACCGCTTGCCCATGCTAACGCTCGAAGAAGAGCAGAAGTTTGCACGCCAATACAAGGACAGCAACGACGTTGAGGCTGCCGGTAAGTTAGTGCTCTCTCACTTGCGTCTGGTGGTGTCCGTTTCGCGCCAGTACCTGGGCTATGGGCTGCCCCACGGCGACCTGATCCAAGAAGGTAATGTGGGTCTGATGAAGGCAGTCAAGCGCTTTGACCCCGACCAGGGCGTGCGTCTAGTGAGCTACGCCCTGCACTGGATCAAGGCCGAAATCCACGAATACATCCTGAAAAACTGGCGTATGGTCAAAGTGGCCACGACCAAGGCCCAGCGCAAACTGTTCTTCAACCTGCGCTCCATGAAGCAACGCTACAAGAGCGACGACGCCGCTGCCGACCTGGGCACCCACCGGGAAACACTGAACCCAGAGCAGATCGAGGCCATGGCGCGCGAACTCAAGGTCAAGCCCGAAGAGGTCATTGAGATGGAAACCCGGATGTCGGGCGGTGATGTGCTGTTGGACCCCAGCCCCTCCGATGACGGCGAAGATGCCTTTGGCCCTATCGCCTACCTGACCGATACCAGCCACGAGCCGATTGCCATGATCGAAGCGCACCAACGCGACGTTCTCGCGTCGGAGGGGATCGCCACGGCGCTGGAAATTCTGGATGCCCGCAGCCGCCGCATCGTGGAAGAACGCTGGCTCAAGGTCAACGACGACAACTCGGGCGGTATGACGCTACACGAACTGGCCGCCGAATACGGCGTGAGCGCTGAGCGCATTCGCCAGATCGAAGTGGCGGCCATGAAGAAGATGAAGACGGCGCTGGCAGAATACGCCTGATCCCGTTTGGTTTCCGCAATGCTACTAATTTGGTAGCGATATACCCAATATCGACGAGGGCTAGAGGCTTAAATAACTTCTAGCCTTTCTTACGAAGCCTGTTTCAGCAGGATGCGGATGTCGTCAGTCAGCACCTTGGGTCCACTGCCGTAGCGGGTAAACAGGCGCAACTGGCCTTTGGTGTCGTAGACATAGCTGCCAGCGGAGTGGTCCATCGTATAGCTGGTGGGAGTCTTGCCGTCGACCTTCTTGAAATAGATCTTGTATTCCTTAGCCAGTTCGACGAGTTTTTCCGGTGTGGTGGTCAGCGCCAGGAACGTCGGATCAAAGTTGGCCATATAGGCCTTGAGCACCTCGGGTGTATCACGCTGCGGATCGACCGTGACGAACAGGGCCTGCAGCCGGTCGCCATCTTTACCCAGGGCCTTCTTGACCTCGGCGAGTTCTGTCATGGTGGTAGGGCACACGTCGGGGCACTGCGTGTAGCCAAAGAACATGACCACCACCTTGCCGGCGAAGTCCTGCACATGGCGCACCTGTCCGTTGTGGTCGGCCAGCTCGAAGTTCTTGGCGTATTCAGCGCCCGTAACATCCACAGATGCAAATGCCGCCTGCTGCGGAGTGCATGCAACAATGAGGCCCATAGCCCCCACAAACACAGCGCACGCAGCTATAGTTTTTGCAGCAAATCGTCTAGTCATAGTAGGCTCAGAGTAAATAGTGGTCAAGCAACAGCGCCGCGAACAGCGCGCTCAAGTGGATCAACGAAAACCGGAAGGTGCGCCGGGCCAGCGCGTCAGAGTACTCGCGCCAGAGTTGCCAAGCGTACAGGCAAAATCCAACCCCGAGCACCACGGCCGTCACAAGGTAGAGCCAGCTACTCATGCCGTACACGAAAGGCAGTAAGCAGGCTGCAAACAACACGAAGGTGTAGAGCAGAATCTGCAAGCGCGTGAATTCGCTGCCATGGGTTACCGGCAGCATCGGCAGGCCTGACTTGCGGTAGTCCTCCACCCGATACAAGGCCAGCGCCCAGAAGTGCGGTGGCGTCCACAAAAAGATGATCAAAAAGAGAATCAGGGCTTCGGGACCTACATCGCCTGTCATGGCGGCCCATCCCAGAACGGGCGGCATGGCGCCGGAAGCGCCACCAATCACGATGTTTTGCGGGGTCAGTGGTTTGAGAATCACTGTATAAATGACGGCGTAGCCCACAAAGGTGGCAAAAGTCAGCCACATGGTCAGAGGATTGACCCAGATATACAGCAACGCTGATCCCGCGACACCTAGCACGGCGGAGAACAGCAGGGTTTGTGTGTTGCTCAGTTCGCCCCGTGCCGTGGGACGCCAGGCAGTACGCTTCATCTTGGCGTCTATGCCCTGCTCGACAATGCAGTTGAAGGCGGCCGCCGCTGCTGCGACCAACCAGATACCGACACAAGCGACGACTGCCAAGCCGACCTGTGACAACGTGGGCATACCTGGGACGGCAAGCACCATGCCTATCAACGCACAAAAAACGATCAGCTGAATGACCCGGGGTTTCGTCAGCGCATAAAACTGTCGAAACACGGAGAGTGTGGGCAAGGAATTGGTGGCGGTCATGCGCGAAGTCCAGATGGGGAATGGGTAGCAACCAACAGCCGAACGATAACAACGACCAATGCGCCGGCTCCGCCTGTGTGCAAGACAGCAGCGACCATCGGCCAGTCCAGTACTACGTTACTCATTCCGGTTGCCAACTGCAAGGTCAAGAGGAAGCCAAGAGCCCGTGCGTGTCCGCGCAGGGCCTGTTTTTTCGACAGGTGCCAGGCCAAAGCGGCCAGTGACGCCAGGGTCAAAGCCGCCAGCAACCGATGCATGTAGTGAATGGCAGTGAGTGCCTGAAAGCTAATATGGGAACCGTCCTGGCTGTAACCCAGCGGGCGCCAGATTTCAAAGCCACGGCCAAAGTCCATCTGCGGCCACCAGCTGCCCTGGCAGTTGGGGAAGTCCGTGCATGCCAAAACCGCGTAGTTCGTGCTGACCCAGGCTCCAGAAAGTGCCTGCAGGATCAACAGCGCCAGGACCATATAGATCGCCTTTCGCAGGAACGCGGACACTGCAGTCGTTGCGAACAAGTCCTGTTGACGCGCCAACAAGACGGCTTGAACGGTCAACAAAGCCAACAAGATGTACCCGCCCAGCAAGTGCAGCGTGACGATGGCAGGAAACAGCTTCATGGTCACGGTCCATGCACCGAAGGCGCCCTGTATGCACACCCACACCAAGGTCGTAGTCGCCCACCAGGGGTTGATGGGGTGTCGGTCATCCATTGGCTTACGCCCCAACCAGGCTGCAGCCGCCAGAACGATGATCAAAACGCCCACACCCATGGCGAGGTAGCGATGGACCATTTCGACCCAGGCTTTGCCAGGCGTCACCGGTCCTGTCGGCATGGCTTGCTGGGCCGCATCGATCGCCTCACTGGCCCCCAGAGGGCTGGCATTGCCGTAGCAGCCCGGCCAGTCCGGGCAGCCCAGTCCGCTGTCGGTCAGGCGTGTGAACGCACCAAACATCACCAAATCAAACGTCAGGAACAGGGTTACCAGCGTCAGCGCATGCAGGCGTCCCAAGGGGGTCGACCGCCGGTGACGCAAATAGACCATCAGCAAAGGACCCGAAGCCAACAGGACACCCATCACGAGCATGCGCACGAGCGGAGAGAAGTCGTAGAGTGGAGCGCTCATGGAAAGCTTCAGCGACCCGCTTTGTCCCAATGAGAGGACGCGCGCAACAGCCGATCCAGATCTCGCCGGACCTTCACCGCACCTTGGGCGTCAACCTGCGCAGGAAAGCGCATCATCCAGTTGCCCAACGGGTCGACCAAATACAAATGGTCTTGCAACGCATGGCCGGCCTGCGGCGCTAACCAGTTTGCCAATGCTGGTTGGGCGAGCCGTAGCACCGTCGCATCCTTCAACGCAGGCAAGAGCGCGTCCGCCACCGGTGCTGCATCATCGATCAACCAGACCCAATCGATGCGGGCTTTGTCCTTGCCAAGACCTTCACGCAATTGGCGCTGCAAATACAAATGGTTTGCACACAGCGCGTCACATCGCCCCGATGAAACACTGACCAGTAGCCACTGGTCTTTGAGTGACTGCAAGTTGACGGGCTGGCCCTCCAGGCTGGTGGCGACGAGGTCGGGCAGAGCCCGTTGCGGCTCAACCAATTCGCCGAAATTGCGTCGACCCTCAGGGCGTACGACATAGAAAGTCAGGTAAGACGCAATCACCGGGGCCGCACAGATCAGCATGACAGCCAACATTTTCCAGCGTCCTGTACGGGTGCGGCCACTTACAAGGTCACCCATGGCCTGCGCAGTCGGCAGTGCATGCACCGTCAACCCCAATGGGGTGTCGTCTGAGGGATTTGCGCTAGACATCGGGACTTGAATCCTTTGGGCGATCAATAAAACGTCGAACAATCTGAAACCACAGGTACAGCAAGGAAAACAGGAGTGCCAAACCAAACCACTGGACGGCGTAGCCGTAATTCTTCTCGACCCCCAGATTGACAACCGGCCAATCACGCACCAAGGCTTCACCGGTTGCTCCCGTTTGCTGCAGCGTAATCGCAAGCAACGGCAGCCCGGTTTCAACCCCGAATTGTGGCAGGTCGAGATTTTGCCGTATCCGCCCCGCCGTAGCATCGCCAAGGGCATAGAGATCAGACGGCGGCAAGGCCATGCGGCCTTCTACTTCGACAACACCAACTGGTGTTTCAATAGGGGGTAACAGCGTGCGATCCTCGAAACCGCGGGGAGCCCACCCGCGCTGGACTGCCAACGCGCCGCCGCCTTCCAGTACCAAAACCGTCATCACGACAAAACCAACCCGCCCATCCATCGGCCGGTTCTCCAGAAAAATAACGGATTGCGGCGCCCAGCTACCCCGCAGACGCGCACGCTGGTGAAGCAATGTCAACGGGTCAGTGGTGTCTTGGATGGCGGCCGCGTCGAGCGGCGATTTGGCACTTTGGGCATCCAGAGATGCCTGGCGTGACTGCTTTTCCGAGGCACGTGACAATTGCCAGAATCCCAGGCTCGCAGTGACTCCCACGGCGGCAAACGTCGCCACTGTGATGAGTACAAACTTTAATCGGGCATTCACCAGATAATCCCGTTCATGACATACCTTGTAACCATTGCCTTTGTGGCCATTCTCGCAAGCCTCGGCGCAGCGTTGTTCTACATGATGCGTGGTGGCCAAAAGGAAAACGAAACATCCCGAAAAATGGCAAGTGCCCTCGGTTTGCGCGTTGGCTTATCGATATTGCTATTTGCCTGCATTCTGATCGCGTGGAGCCTGGGCTATATCCAGCCGACTGGCATTCCACAGGGGCGGTAATCAAAAAGGCACCGCTTGCGGTGCCTTTTTATTTCTTGCGATGCAAGAGTCAATCAGAGCCAGTACACCAGAATATATAGGCCGAGCCAGACAACGTCCACAAAATGCCAGTACCAGGCAGCCCCTTCAAAGCCGAAGTGGCGTTGGGGTGTGAAGTGGCCTTTTTGCAACCGCAGCGTGATGAATAGCAACATCAACATGCCCACAAAAACGTGGAAGCCGTGAAAGCCCGTCAGCATGAAGAACGTGGAGCCAAAAATACCGGAGCTAAGTTTAAGGTTATACAGCGTGTAGGCATGGTAATACTCGTAGCCCTGAACACACAGAAAGGTCACGCCCAGAAGAACGGTGATCCACATGAACCCGATGGTCTTGCTGCGATTGCCAGCCACCAGGGCATGGTGGGCGACGGTCAATGTGACGCCGGAAGTCAACAGCAATGCTGTATTGATGGTGGGCAACCAGAACGGGCCCATAGTCATGAAGGGCTCCACAATGCCAGCAGGCGACGCCGTTGCCCCAGCCGCCAGACTGGGCCACACGGCCTTGAAGTTGGGCCAAAGAATTGCGTTATCCAGACTGCCCAATGCGGGCACCGAGTGCGCACGCGCCCACCACAAAGCAGTAAAAAATGCGCCGAAGAACATGACTTCAGAAAAGATAAACCAGGTCATGCTCCAGCGGAACGAGATGTCGATCTTGTGACCATACTGGCCGCCCTCGCTCTCCGCGACGGATTCGCTGAACCATTGGTACAACACGACCAGCCACCAGACCATACCAGCCATCAGCGAAAACTTGCCCCATTCGACGCCATTGACCCATTGGCCCGCGCCCAGGATGACGAAAAACAACCCCAGCGCGGCCATGGCAGGATGGCGCGAAGGGCCGGGAATAAAGTAGTACGGTGTTGCGCCGTGTGTTGTTGAACTCATTTCTTTCTCCGTTTCCAATCAGTTGAGGACAGAGCTTGCCGCCGTGCGGCTATGGTCTGTCCCACAAGTTATTTACTTTGCAACGACCCAATTGACCAGGATGACCAAACCCACGACCAGCATCAGAACGCCGACCAGCCCGACCGCCACAACGTGCAAAGGGCTAACCTTGGCCAGATCCTGCTGGTATTCCGAGTTGCTGCGAATACCCAAAAAAGACCACGCTACCAGTTTGACACTGCGCCATACCGAGGGGGTTGCGGGGGCTGTCACAGACACCGGGGCCGTCATGAGGGACTCCCCGATGACGCGTCAACCCTCACAGCGGCAACAGGAGCCGCAGGTGTTTTTCCTCCCACCTCAAAGAAGGTGTAGGACAAGGTAATGGTCTTTACATCCTTTGACAACTTGGGATCGATCACAAAGGCTACAGGCCAGGACTTCTTCTCGCCCGGCTCCAGTGTGTACTGGTTAAAGCAAAAGCACTCCAACTTATTGAAGTGCGCAGACGCCTGCTGCGGTGCATAACTGGGAATGGCTTGCGCCGACATACGCCGATTCTGGGTGTTCTGAAACTCGTACATCACGGTCGTCAGTTCACCGGGGTGGACCACTACCGACCGCTGCGCAGGCTTGAACTCCCAAGGACCACGGGCGTTGGCGTCAAACTCGACAGTTATGCTTCGACTCAGGTCCACTTGGGTGTTCGTTCCAACAGCAGATGTGGCACCTGGGATGTTCCGGTCACCTAACGCAAGAACATTGATACCAGTCATCTCACAGATGGCTTTGTAGATTGGCACCAGCGCATAGCCGAATGCGAACATGCAGACGGCTACAACCGCCAGCTTTCGCACCATCAGAAAATTTTCGCGCCGCAGGTCCATGACTCAACCTCCAAGCAACACCATGCGGGCCATGAATCCCACAAAAAACAGGACAGCGATCGACGCCAGAATCAAACCCATTTTGGCATTGGCCTTTTTTTGCTCGGGCGTCGTCATGGGAATTAACCGATCACCTTGGTCGCAGTCGCATCCAGCTTGGGAGGCGTCTCAAAAGTATGGAATGGCGCAGGCGAAGGCACTTCCCACTCCAGGCCTTCGGCAGCTTCCCAAGGCTTCTGCGGTGCTTTTTCGCCCTTGCCACGCATGGCTGGCAATACGATAGCAAAGAAGAAATACACCTGGGCAAAGCCAAACAGGAAGCCACCCACCGACGCGACCGCATTGAAGTCTGCAAACTGCATGGGGTAGTCGGCGTAGCGGCGTGGCATACCGGCCAAACCCAGAAAGTGCATCGGGAAGAACGTGATATTGAAGGCAATGATGGACCACCAGAAGTGGATCTTGCCGCGGGTCTCGCTGTACATCACGCCAGTCCATTTGGGCAACCAATAATAGGCGCCAGAGAACATCGCAAACAAGGAACCGGCCACCAGCACATAGTGGAAGTGGGCGACGATGTAGTAGGTGTCCTGCAACTGGATGTCGATAGGGGCCACGGCTGGCATCAAACCAGTGAAGCCACCGATGGTGAACACGAAGATAAAGCCCACGGCAAACAGCATGGGGGTCTCAAAGGTCATGGAGCCCTGCCACATGGTGGCGATCCAGTTGAAAATTTTCACGGCCGTCGGCACCGCGATCAGCATGGTGGCGTACATGAAAAACAGCTGACCGGTCACCGGCATGCCGGTGGTGAACATGTGGTGCGCCCACACAATGAAGGACAGGATGGCAATCGACGATGTGGCATACACCATGGAGGCGTAACCGAACAGCTTTTTGCGGGCAAAGGCCGGAACCACCTGGCTGATGATGCCGAAGGCGGGCAAGATCATGATGTAGACCTCGGGGTGGCCAAAGAACCAGAAGATGTGCTGGTACATCACCGGGTCACCGCCACCGGCGGGGTTGAAGAAACTGGTGCCAAAGTGGCGATCAGTCAGCGTCATAGTGATGGCGCCTGCCAACACGGGCATCACGGCGATCAGCAGGTAGGCGGTAATAAGCCATGTCCAGCAGAACATTGGCATCTTCATCAGCGTCATGCCAGGGGCACGCATGTTCAGGATGGTGACGATGATGTTGATCGAGCCCATGATGGAGCTTGCGCCCAGGATGTGCATGGCAAAAATGCCGGCGTCCATGGAGGGACCCATCTGCAGGGTCAGCGGGGCATACAGCGTCCATCCAGCAGCGGGCGCTCCACCAGGCATAAAGAACGAGCCCACCAGCATCAAACCAGCGGGGATCATCAGCCAGAATGAAAAATTATTCATGCGGGCAAAAGCCATGTCGGCCGCGCCAATCTGCAGCGGAATCATCCAGTTCGCAAAACCCACAAAGGCAGGCATGATGGCGCCGAACACCATGATCAGGCCGTGCATAGTGGTCAACTGATTGAACAACTCGGGGTTGACCACTTGCAGACCGGGCTGGAACAACTCGGCGCGAATGATCAAGGCCAGCACGCCGCCCACCATCAGCATGGTGAAAGCAAACAGCAGGTACAGCGTACCAATGTCCTTGTGGTTGGTGGCATAGACCCAGCGCTGCCAGCCCGTGGGGGCATGGTCGTGGTGGTCGTCATGGGCATGGTCGTGGTGGTCTAGAACGGCACTCATCCTGATTTCCTTCTCAATTCACTAATCTTGGTCAGTCGGGTCTGGCGCGCACTACTTGCGCAACGCCAGCACATCCGCTGGTTGTACGACCTGACCGGTCTTGTTGGACCAGTTGTTTTTGGTGTAGCTGATCACGGCTGCAATGTCGGTATCGCTCAACTGCGCCCAAGGCGGCATCACGTTACTCTTGCCATCGGGCAGCGTCACGATTCGACCTTTGAGAAGAATCCCGATTTGCGTATCTTTGTTGGCATCCAGCACAACGGGTGAACCATCCAGGGCCTTGATCGGGCCAGCGCCCTTGCCGTTGGCCTGATGGCAGGACGCACAGTTGGCGGCGTACACCTTTTCGCCGCGCTTGGCGATATCAGCCAGCGCCCAGACCTTGGCAGGATCATCCGCCTTGGCTGCCAGTTTTTTCATTTCTCCTGCAACCCATGCCGAGTAATCCGCAGCCGACAACACCTTGACGTGGATGGGCATGTAGGCGTGCTCTTTGCCACACAACTCCTGGCATTGGCCATGGAAATCGCCCGTCTGCTCCGCGCGGAACCAGGTGTCGCGGACAAATCCTGGAATTGCGTCTTGTTTGATGCCAAAGGACGGCACGGCAAACGCGTGGATCACGTCATTGGCCGTAGTGATGATGCGGATCTTTTTGCCCACCGGCACCACCAGTGGGTTGTCCACCTTAAGCAAATAGTCATCAACTTTTGCAATTTCCTTGAGGTCGCCAACGTCAGACATGGCGCGCTGCGCGCTATCGAGTGTGGAGACAAAACCGATGCCTTCGCCTTCGCCCTTGAGGTAGTCGTAACCCCATTTCCACTGCATGCCGGTCACCTTGATGGTCAGGTCAGCGTTGGTGGTGTCTTTCATGGCAACCACCACTTTGGTGGCGGGCAGGGCCATCAGGATCACGATGATGAACGGGACGATGGTCCATACGATTTCCACCACCACCGATTCATGGAAGGTGGCAGGCTTGTGACCCACAGACTTGCGGTGCTTCCAGATGGAATAGAACATGACCGAAAATACCGCCACGAAAATGACAGTACAAACAATCAACATGAACCAATGCAGCCAATGCTGCTCTTCCGCGATTTTGGTCACCGGCGGGTGCAGGTTCAACTGATTCACGGCGGGACCGCCTGGCAGGTCATTGACCGCGTGCGCCAGTGTGAATGCCGCAGTACCTGCCCACGCGCTTGCCGCGAGGAGCAGTGAAGCCAATTTATTGAAAATGCTCTTCATCTTGGTCATTTCTTCGTCGAATCAGATTGAACAGTGCCAAAACCTGACCGCACACGCGCCAAGGGCAACGGGTGGACAGGAGGGGCCAGAACTCGGTTTGATGTTTATTGTAGCCGACCAACCTCTTGCAAAAATCAGCCTTGGCGGCACATGTCAAGCCCGTAAGTCAACCGGAAGCGCCATTTTTCTTGACCTGACGCAAAGCCGTCCGCATTTCTTCCAGAGACACCCGGGTTTCCTCGCCCACAGCCATGCGCGGTGGCGCCTTGAAAGCATGACCATAGACGACCTCAAAGGTCAATCGAAGCTGCCCGTCGCTGTCAGACTGGCCCAGGTTGGCCAATCGTGACAGCAATTGCGCGTACCAGCCCCGCCCGCGCAATGCGCCAAAACGCTCCGGATGCAGGTTGCGCCCCAACTCACGCAGCTCGGTCAGCAAGCGCTCCGGCGTTGCGAACGTCAGGGTGATGCGCTCCATATCCATTACCGGCTCAGAGAACCCGGCTTGCACCAGCATGTCGCCCCAGTCGTGCATATCCGTAAAGGCATGCGAAGCGGGCGGCCAGCCCATCACACCATAAAGAGATCGGATCTCGCGCAGCGTGTCTGGGCCCAGACAGGAAAACATCAAAAAGCCCGATGGCTCCAACAAACGATGCCACTGTGCGATCAGCTCCTGCGGATCGGCCACCATGTGCAAAGCCATGTTGGCCCACAGCATCTGGGCGGGTGTGTCGGGTGTGCCCATGTGCAGCTTGGGCGCGGTCAAGCGCTTGGGGTGCCACCACGGATTTGCTATTATTTTATGAGCAGCCTGTGCATGTTCTGCGAGGGCCAGCACCACAAAACACTCAGACTTCGGATACCGCGCAGCCAACAGCGCATGCGCACCCATGCCACCCAGCAGCGGCTCCCAATGCACCCACCTCCGGGGCTGCAGGGTCATCCATTGCAGACGCTCTTCCATGCGGCGCGCAACCTCCTCGTGCAACCAGGGCGAAGTGGCCGGCAGCCTCGCCGCCCAGCGCGCGGCAGCATGGGGTGCGATCGTGGGAGGTAGATCAGAAGACATGGGGATTGTGCGAAAACGGGTGGGCAGGAGGGCGGCCCGAGTATATTGGCTCGGTGTTTCGTCAACTGCTCCAAGGGATATCGCTCCGCCTGCCCAGCCAGTGCGCGGTGTGCCATGCCTGGCCCGCCCACAGCATCTGCGAGGCCTGCGTTGGCGCGTTTGCCCAACCGTTGGTGCGTTGCACCACCTGTGCCCTGCCGGTTGCGCCCGGGGTGCACCAGTGCGGCGCCTGCATTCTGCAAGCACCTCCACTGGATGCCTGTCTGGCCGCCCTGCAGTATGCCTATCCGTGGTCTGATTTGGTCGCGGACTTCAAATTCCACCAACGCCCGGGCTGGGCCGCCAGCTTTGCAAGCCTGATGCGCGCCGCGCCTTGGGTGGAGCCCGCACTCGACGCTGCGGACGTGTTGTTGCCCATGCCTCTGTCCCAAGAGCGATTGCGGGAGCGCGGCTACAACCAGTCGCACGTGTTGGCACGCGCGCTCGAGCCTTCGAAAGTTGCATGCAACGTCTTGCTGCGTATAAAGGACACGCCCCCGCAACGCACATTGCACCGAGATCAAAGGCTGCGCATGGTGCAGAACGCGTTTGCAGTGGACCCGCTGAAGGTCTCCCGCATCGCCGGCAAACGGCTGGTCCTGCTCGATGACGTAATGACCAGCGGTGCCTCCCTGCACGCCGCCGCCCGTGTGCTGCGCGGCGCGGGTGCGGCACACATCACCGGCCTGGTGCTTTCCCGAACGGAGTGATCTTGATCCCACGGTTGCCCACTGCGTGTGGCGCCCTGCCCCCCCCATGGGTGCCACGTTTCGTCCTGGTGCGGCCCGGCAGCGAAACAGTCCCGGCCTTGCACTTCGTCAAGCGTGACAATACCGCCCATGTTTCATATTGTTCTGGTCGAGCCCGAAATACCACCCAACACGGGCAACATCATTCGCCTGGCAGCCAATACCGGCTGCACCCTGCACCTGGTCGAACCGCTGGGCTTCTCCATGGACGACAAGCACATGCGCCGGGCGGGTCTGGACTACCACGAGTACGCCACGCTGCACAAGCACGCCAACTGGCAGGACTTCCTGGAGACCCAGCGGCCCGCGCCCGATCGGCTGTTTGCATTGACCACCAAGGGCAGCGGCCAAGTCTTTGAGACGGCGTTCCAACCGGGGGACTGGCTGGTCTTCGGGGCAGAGACGCGCGGCCTGTCAGAGGCGGTACGAGCCCATTTTGCGCCACACCAGTGCCTAAAGCTGCCGATGCTGGAGGGCCAACGCAGCCTGAATCTGTCCAACGCGGTGGCTGTCACCGTGTTCGAGGCCTGGCGACAAAACGGATTTCTTCAGGGATAGTGGCGCGCAATGGACTCGGCAATGCACACCGGTTTGCTGGCGCCCTCGCGCTCGGTCGTGACCTCCCAGGTCATCTGCATGCCCTGGTTGTCAATCGGGTCGCAGGCCAGCAGTTTCATGCGTGCGCGCAAGCGGCTGCCCACGGGCACCGGGGCGATGAAGCGCACCTTGTTCAGGCCATAGTTCACGCCCATGCGGGTTTGCTCGATGTGCAGAGACGACTCGAAAAACCGTGGCAACAGGGACAGCGTCAAGAAACCGTGGGCAATGGGTGCACCAAATGGCCCGGCTTTGGCACGTTCCACATCCACGTGGATCCACTGGTGGTCGCCAGTAGCCTGAGCAAACAGGTTGACCTGTTCCTGGGTGATGGTGATCCAGTCGCTGACGACGACTTCCTGCCCGATCAAGGGCGGCAATTCCGATAGTGTTTGAAAGGTTTTCATGCTGCCCACTGTAGACCCGGTACGGCTGTCCGCATGTCAAACCCGGGACAAACCCGAAACACTATCATTCATGCATCCAACCACTGGCACAGCGCGTGCCACTGCTCCAGGTCTTTTTCCACCCGACCGGGGGCCACATCAAACAGCGTCAGGCCGCGAGCGGCCAGGTGGACGTAGTTTTGCGTGTCACGCAAGTAGCCCAGCACCGGGACGCCCAGGCGATCGACAAACTCATGCAAGTGGTCGGCGGCAATGGTGCGGGCATCGACCCGCATGCCCACCAGGGCAATCTGCGTCTTGGCGGCATGTTTGTTGTGCACCAGCTCATCCAGAAAGGCGCGGGTGGCAAAAATATCAAACACACTGGGCTGCAGCGGCACGACGATGCGGTCGGCCATTTTCACCACCTCGTTGAGGCGCTTGCCATGCAGACCTGCCGGCGTGTCCAGCACCACATGGGTTGTCCCCTTGGGTGGCCTGACAATGTCGTCCGCATCCGTCTCCCAGGTCGCGATCACCCGCGCCGCAGCGGGTCGCAGCCCCAACCAAAGGCGCGACGACTGCTGCCGGTCCACGTCGCCTAACATCACGGCGTGCCCGCGAGAGGCGTAGTAGCCCGCGATGTTGGTCGACAACGTGGATTTGCCGACGCCACCTTTGGGGTTGGCTACAACTACGATTGGCATGGTCCGTCCTCTCTAGTTGAGATTTCTCAGTAATGCTATGTTAGCGCCATGGAACACCTGCCCACCTGGTTAGTCAACAGCTTCATTTACCTCAGCGCCGCGGTCATCGCCGTGCCCCTGAGCCGCGCATTGGGACTGGGCTCCATCATTGGCTACCTGGCCGCTGGCATTGCCATTGGCCCCTGGGGGCTGGCCTTTGTCACCAATGTGCAGGACATCCTGCATTTTGCAGAGTTCGGCGTGGTGCTGATGCTGTTCCTGGTCGGACTGGAACTGGAACCCAAACGCCTGTGGAGCCTGCGTCGCCCCATTTTTGGCTGGGGCAGTGCCCAGGTGGCGGGCTGCGTCGCGGCTTTGTTTGCCGTAGCACTGGCGTTTGGACTGGCGTGGCCCATAGCTCTGGTGGGTGCACTGGGGCTGGCCCTCTCCAGCACCGCCATTGCACTGCAGGTTATGGGTGAGCGCAACCTGCTGCCCACCAGCAGTGGCCAGGCCGGTTTTTCGATTCTGTTGTTCCAGGACGTGGCGGCCATTCCGATTTTGGCTTTGTTGCCGCTGCTGGGCGGGACTTTGGAGGCAAATCAGCCGGTAGCCCTCGTGGAACGGGCGCAAGAAGCTATTAAAATAGTAGCAGTCATTGCTGGCATTGTGGTCGGCGGGCGCTTGGCCTTGCGTCCCCTGTTGCGGTGGATTGCCCGCAGCAAGACGCCCGAAATCTTCACTGCCGCCTCGCTGTTGCTGGTCGTGGGCATTTCGGCGCTGATGCAAATCGTCGGCCTGTCCATGGCACTGGGCGCATTTCTGGCAGGTGTGCTGCTGGCTGAGAGTGAGTACCGGCGCGAACTGGAAACCAATATCGAGCCCTTCAAGGGCCTGCTGCTGGGACTGTTTTTCATCGCGGTCGGCATGGGGGTGGACCTGGGCGTGCTGCGCGCGGCACCGCTGCAAATGGCCGCAATCGTGCTGGGCTTTCTGGCGGTCAAGGGGCTGGTGATCTTCGCGATTGCGCGCTGGATGGAACTGCCCTTCCAGGAACGCCCGGTGTTCACGTTGCTGCTAGCGCAGGGCGGCGAATTTGCGTTTGTGGTGTTCCAAGCGGCCGCCGGTGCCAATGTGCTACCGACGCAAACCGCATCCTTGCTGGTAGGTGCAGTGGCAGTGTCCATGCTGGTGAGTCCGCTGCTACTGGTGGCCATCGATAGACTGCTGCTACCGCGCTATGCCCACTGCGGTGTCCCGCCCATGGATGAAATCTCCGAACAGCAGGATGCACCCATCCTGATTGCCGGCTTCGGACGCTACGGGCAGATTGTGTCGCGCGTGCTGCTGGCGCAAGGCCAGCCCTGCACGGTGCTGGACCATGACGCCGAGATGATCGAAGCCGCGCGCAAATTCGGTTACCGCGTGTTTTACGGCGATGCCACGCGCCTGGACTTGTTGCGCACCGCCGGTGCGGCACACGCCAAGGTCCTGGTGGTGGCGGTGGATGACGTGGCGCAGTCGCTGGAGATCGTGGACCTGGCGCGTGAGCATTTTCCGAAGCTCGAAATTGTGGCCCGTGCCCGCGATGTGACGCACTGGAACCAGCTCAGGGATCGCAACGTGATGCTGGTGCAGCGTGAGTTGTTCGAGTCCAGCCTGTTGAGTGCCCGCAGCGTGCTGGAGCTCATGGGCCACACGTCCGATGCCGCCCAGCAGACCACCCAACGCTTTCGCCAGCACAACCTGGAGCTGTTCGAGCAGCTGCATCCGCACTACAAGGACAGTGCCAAGCTGATCTCGGTCGTCAAACAGGGACGCCAGCAGCTTGAAGAACAAATGACACGCGAACGCGGGGAATCCATCCAGAAGAGCTGAGTGCCTTACTGGGGTGGCGGTGGAGGCGGTGGCGTCTGGGTTGGTGGTGGTGGTGGTGGCGGGTAATACGGCGCGGGTGCGCTTTGCGGTGCCACGGCTGCAGGTTGCGGCACATAGACCACAGCCCCCGGTTGCCGGTAGTACTGGCGCCACGGCTGGTTGTTTTTCGACACCATGCATTGCTCGTAGGCAATGTCATATCGATGCTGGGCACTGCGCCCGTCTCCCTCATTGCTGCTGGCACCAATAGCGGTCCCCATGACGAGCCCGGTTGCCGCACCGGCGCCGGTGTTGTTGTAGCGTCGGCCACTGGTGGCAGAGCCGACTGCGGCGCCCAGCAGGGTGCCCACAATGGCGGAGCCGACTATGGCCTCGCCGCGCGTATCCGGCCCCAGCGATTGCTGCGCATAGCCCCTGCAGTACTGGTCTTCGGCGGCGAAAAGATCCAGGGGTTTGCCCGGGGTTGGCATAACCGCCACACGGGGCCCTTGTGGAGCCGATACGCAGCCGACCAGACCGATCAGGCAGGCCGACGCAAGCGCGCTACGCCAAAGGGGAAAGGGTGTATTCATTGTGGAGCTCCTGGTGGGGTTGCGGGCACCGTTTTCCAGCCCCCGGGGCACGACGCAACATAAGGGTAATAACCTCGGGCGGCATCGCAGTAGTACCAGAACTGTGCACTGGACTGGCTGCTAACCGGCGGTGCATTCGGGGCCATTTGTACCGGTGCCGGGGCGGGCATCTGGATGATCACAGGTGCTTGCTCCACTACCAGAGGTGGACGGTAGGGGTCCGGATAGGGATACACAGGTTGCGAGTGGGGATACCAGACTCCGCCCACTACCCACCACCACCCCATTTGCCCCCCGTGCCAACCGTGCCGCCAGGCACCGGAACGCCAGTGGTGCAGATCATGCCGCTCAAAGTGCCGGATATCGCCATGCCAGGCGCGGTCATGACCCCGGTGTTGCGCCTGAGAGGCAAGCGGGGTCATGCCGAGCAACGCAGCAACCGCCAGGGTCCAACCAAGCATTGGTTTCATGGAATCACCTTCTTGAATGTAGCCAAAAAGAACTGTGTACAAGTCCACATAAAGTTGTCAACGCCCCAACGGGCCAATACGCTGACTTGCTTACTGATCTTTACTTGTACTTCACCGATGTGCAACAGTTCCTCGGAAACTGCCGCCGGGCGTGCGGAACTGCGATCAAGCCAATCCATCCCACAACAGTTTGACGCCGGTCAAAAACATTCCGATGTACAGAAACCGGTAAAACAGAACCTGTCCAATACGCCGCGCCAGGCGCACCCCGATCCACACGCCCAGCGGCGCCAAGGGAAGCAAGACCAGTGAAGTGGCCATATTGCGCCAGTCGAGCAGCCCCAGCAGCCCATAGGGAATCCACTTGGACAGGTTGACCACAAAGAAGAAAAATGCCATGGTGGCGGTGAACTTCAGCGGCGAGAGGCGCATCGGAATCACGTAGGCGGTGATTGGCGGCCCCCCCGCGTGGGCGATGAAACTGGTAAAGCCCGACGTGGTCGTCAACACGGCACCCAGCCAGCGCGGGGGCGGCGCACTATCGGGACGCGGCGGGAACAACAGGCGCTGGGCCAAAAAAAGCAGCGTGAAGGCACCCACGATGGCGGCCACCGTGTGGGGGTTCAGGACCTTGAACATCAGCGCACCAATCACTATCCCCAACACCCCAAACGGCAGCAAAAACTTCAACAGGGCCGCATCAAAGTCTTTGCGAAACGCCGCCATGCCGAGCAGGTCCATGACCAGCAGCACCGGCATCAGAATCGCTGCTGCCTGCGGCACGGTGATGGCCAGCGCCATCATCGGTACCGCCAGGGAACCAAATCCAGCACCGAAACCGCTTTTGCTGACCCCCAGCAACAGCACTGCTGGCACGGCAACGGCGTAGAAAAATGGGTCGGTAATGATGGGCAGGGTCACAGGCTTGCCATGTTAACCTTGCGGCATGTTCAGTCCCTCGCAAGCCGATGTTCGCCGTTTTTTTTGCTCAGTCTATGCCAAAGCCCTCGCAGGTACTGCGCTGGAAGCTATTGAAACCATAGCAAGCCAGTGGATGGACGAGCACCCGGAATACGCCCAGGATTTCAGTGACGTAGACGCCGCGTTGGCCAGCATGACCGAGGTCCAGGAGGGGCGCACCAACCCGTTTTTGCACCTGTCCATGCATTTATCCATCAGCGAGCAGTGCAGCATCGACCAGCCGCGCGGCATCCGTCAGGCCATAGAGTTGCTGACGCACCGGCGCAACTCGCTGCACCTGGCCCACCACGAAGCCATGGACTGCCTGGGAAAGATGCTGTGGGAAAGCCAGCAGGCCGGGCGCCCGCCGCAGGGGGACGCCTACATCGCCTGCGTGCAGCGCCAGGCCACACGCGACTGAAACTCCTCTGACCCGTCCTGCTATAGGTTGACACTTAAAGTTGCAGGATTTACCGGCTGACGAACTCCAGCCAGAGACGCCCGATGTACCTCATCGGGCGTTTTCAATTGTAGTGAGAAGTGGGGCCGCTCCAGGTTGTAGATGGCC
>CAINUX010000134.1 GCA_903853895.1 uncultured beta proteobacterium
AAGGCGGCCGACCTGGCCCTGCGAGAGCTGACGCGCGCAGCCGAGGCTGCCAATCAGGCGAAGAGCGATTTCCTGGCGAACATGAGCCATGAAATTCGTACGCCCATGAACGGTGTCATTGGACTGACCGATTTGTTGCTGGAAACGCCGCTGGAGTCCGACCAACTTGAGTACCTCACAATGGTCCAGGAATCGGCTAAGTCGCTGATGGCCATTTTGAACGACATGCTTGATTTTTCCAAAATGGAGGCTGGAAAGCTCAGCCTTGAAGCCGCTTTGTTTTCTCCGGCTGCGGTAATTTCCGAGTCGGTCAGGGCGATGTCGAAACGGGCCGAAAAGAAAGGCCTGGCTTTGGTGTTCCACATCGACCCCGACACGCCATCGCAGGTGTGTGGCGACGCCGGGCGGTTCGGCCAGATTCTGCTAAACCTCTGTGACAACGCCATCAAATTCACGACCTGCGGAAACGTCACGGTGCGTGCGCGGGTCACAGCCGTGGAAGGGGGTGCGCAAGAACTGCACCTGTCGGTCAGCGATACGGGCATAGGCATTGCAAATGACCAGCAGCAAAGCATATTTCAGGCGTTCAGCCAGGCTGACAACTCAGCCACGCGCCGCTTTGGCGGTACCGGTCTGGGCTTGGCGATTTGTACGAAATTAGTAGCCCTGATGGGTGGACGCATCTGGGTTACGAGTGAGCCCGGACGGGGTAGCGCGTTTTACTTTACGGTGCGTGTCAATTTGCTACCTGCCGGGCAACACCCTGCGCAATAGACAGCAGTTGAGCAAACGGAATCGGTTTGGCCAGTACCTCGACGCCAGTGGGCACGCCACCACGGGCTTTGACTTCATCCGCATCCAGGCCGCTGACAACGACCATCTTGGTCCGCGCCATTTCAGGGGATTGGTTTAGCACGCGAAGCATGCCAAAGCCATCCATTCCGGGCATGTGCAGATCGGTAATCAGCAAATCCGGCCCGCCACGGCCCATGTGAAGCAGCGCCGAAATGGCGTTGTCCATGAGGGTGAGCTCCATGGGAATAGTCCAGCGCGCAAGCTGTGTTTCATACAGTCGAAGCAGGCTGGGATCGTCTTCCACGACCATGATGCGCATGCGACGGGGACTAGACGCGATGACGACCGTTGGCCCCGAAAGCACCGCCGCTGCAGGTTTTTTGTGCAGCAAGCTATCAACTGAGTCGCGTAGTACACGACGGTGTCCACCTGCAGTTTTCCAAGCCTGAAGCAAGCCGCTTTCCACCCACAGTTGCACGGTGCCCACCGATACGCCCAATAGCGTTGCGGCCTGGCGGGTTGTACAGAAGGACTTTTCAACGGCGATCGGCGGCATGGTCAGCACTTTCGTTGCAGGCTAATAATTGATGTCAATTAAAGCGGTATCTTATTGCTTGTTGACAGATTTTTCTGAATCAACCCCGCGATTCGCTCCACAGCGTGCCACCGGTGGCCCAGTTCTCGCGCTTCACATCGGTAATCACAATGTCGACCGAGTCGGGCGAGTTGCCCAAGACCTCCAAGGTAACGCGGGTGATTTCTTATGCCAGCTCTTCTTTTGCTCAACGGTGCGGCCTTCGAGCATTTCAATGCGGTAGGTGGGCATGGGGATTCCTTTGGGTTGGCCTGTGCGCTGCATTTTGTTCTGGGTGCAAGTCTGGGCCTGTCGGTGGACGAGGGGCGCTACGCGCTGTACGCCGCTCACCCGGATTTGAGTAATTTTGACCATCCACCGCAGGTGAGTTTGGCGCAGTAGCCGCTGGTCGCGCTGGATACGCAATGGGTAGGCAGGCTTCTGGGCCATGCTGGCTCTTTCGCTTGCCCCTTTGTGTAACACGCGACGCATGGTGGCGACGGCTGCACACCTCACGGATCACGTCTTGCCGCGCCGGCCGGTGCGCCAGTGGGTGCTGCCGGTCCCGAAGCGGCTGCGCTACTTCGTGCAGCGCGACGGGGCAGTGCTCAATATGGTGCGGCGCAGCTGTACAAGTCGGCCCTGCACATCGGGGCCGTCGCCTTCTTCCACCTGGCCAGCGCAATCGATGAGACCACCGCAGCCCAGGCACAGGCCGATCTGAGCCGCCGCATCCTGCGCGTCCTCGTCGGCCGGGGCCTGATCGAGAAGGCTGACGCCAAACAGATGCGGGGCCATCAATACAGCGGGTTTTCGGTTGATGCCGGTGTGGGCGCTTCGAAGCAGACGACCTGACCCTCACACCGCAGGAGCTGATCGACCGCATTGCAACCCTGGTGCCACCGCTGCGTAGGCTTGCACCCGACGCACCCGTCTTGGCTCTGTTGGCTCTGCCTACGGTGCATTTTCATAGTGAACCTGCAACGCGGGCAGGAAATCCAGGGTTTGCACGGGATTCAAAGCCTGTGCCCAGGGCGATGCTTCGGCTCGGGCAGTTGGGTGGCCTATCCGGATTTGCGGTAAATGTCCGCTCCGGAAATTTTCTATAGACATACTGTGTAATGCACAGTACTATGCGCTACATGGTTGATACAGACGCTTTCAGTAAATTGGAACTTGAGCTCCGGCGCGGGGTGGTGGTGTTGGCCACGCTCTCGCAACTGCGCACGCCACGCTATGGGTATGAGCTTCGCCAGGCTTTGGCCGACAAGGGCATGCCGATTGAAGAGGGAACGCTGTATCCCCTGCTGCGCCGCCTGGAAACACAAGGCGTGCTGAAGAGCGAGTGGAAGATTGAAGACGGGCCACCCCGACGCTATTACGCGCTGAATGCCGACGGCAAGAAGTTGCTGAAGCGGCTTACCGAATGCTGGCAAGGCATGAACAAAACCATGGACCAACTTTTGAATGAGGAATGACCATGACTGCCAATGAATTGATCGAATCCTATGTAGCCGACGTCGCGGTGCGGTTGCCCCGCAAGCAACGTAACGATGTGGCTTTCGAATTGCGCGCCCTGCTCGCCGAGCAATTGCAGGACAAGGCCGATACCGAGGCGCGCGGTGCCGACGCGGAGATGGCCACCGACATGCTGAGGGCCTTTGGCAGCCCCAGAGACATCGCGGCACGCTACCTGCCAACGCTAGCCATTATTGACCCCGCGGACGGTCGCAAATTTCTGCGCATATCCGCCATTGGCCTGGCCATCATTTGGGTGCTGGGATTGGTGAAACTGTTGCAACAGCCCATCCATTCCGGTTGGGATCTTTTGAGCGGCTTGGGCCAGTGGTGGGGCGGCGTCGTGATTCCATCGCTGTGGTGGCCCGGAATGCTGGTGGTGGTCTTCGGAGTATCTGCATGGACGCGGCGCAAATGGCCGCAAGATTCCGACTGGAAGCCGCTTGCGGCTGACCGTCTTCAAGGCGGCCGTGCGGCGACGGTGATGGGCATTGTCGGCATGGTGTGCGGTCTCTGCCTACTGGTCGAGCCGCGCTGGATCCTCGATGTCATCTGGGGCGGAAAGGCTGCTCCGGCTGCCTACCGGGCCCTGACGTACACCGAGCAATTTCTGAACCGACAGGCGCCCTGGCTGTTTGTACTGGTTGCGGTGTACATCCCCATGTACATCACGGCGATCGTCAAGGGCCGCTGGAGCACGGGCATGCGGTCCGCAGAGACGGGCCAGACCCTGCTGCTTATCGCGGTGATGGCCTGGACAGTGATGGACGGCCCGATCTTTCTTGCTCCCGCCAGCGATCAAATAGCCAAAACCTTGATGGTGCTCATCGTCGTTTGGGCACTGGTTGACATGCTTTTCAGAAGACTTCGCAGCGTCAGACCCGCACCCAACCATCAGAGCGATTCATGAATGGAACAGCATGCTGTGTGCGCCAGTTCATGCGCTACCCAAGTTCATTGTTGTGGTGGACGACGTTAACGTGCATGACTGGAAGGAAGTCATCTGGGCGCTGACCACCCGCGCGTTCCTGGACGAAAATCCCCGCGCCAGCGCAGCATTTACCCGTCGGGATAAGATGCATTTAATTTAGTTGTTTGTTCTGTCCATGACCCAGCCCCCATCCTCCCGCGTGATTCCCATCCAGGCGGTGCCCGTCGAGCCCGAAGACCTGGGCTTTCTCTCCGCCTATGAAAAGCAGGTGCGTATCTATCCGCGCTCGGTGAAGGGGTTGTTTGCTAACCTGCGTTGGCTGATGGTGTGGGTCACGCAGATTGTTTTTTACGGCCTGCCGTGGCTGCAATGGAACGGCCGCCAGGCGGTGCTGTTTGATTTGTCCGAGCGGCGCTTCTTTGTGTTCAACCTGGTGCTACATCCGCAGGACCTGATCTACCTGGCCGCGCTGATGGTCATCGCAGCCCTGGCACTGTTTTTCTTCACGGCCGTGGCCGGGCGCCTGTGGTGCGGCTATGCCTGCCCGCAGACGGTGTACACCGAGATGTTTCTGTGGGTCGAGAAACACACCGAAGGTGACCGCTCGGCCCGCATGCGGCTCGACGCCGCTCCCTGGAGCCTGGACAAGCTGTGGCGCAAGAGTGCCAAGCAACTGGCATGGGTGACGCTGGCGCTGGTGACTGGGTTCAGTTTTGTGGGTTACTTCACGCCCATCCACAGCCTGGCAGGGCAGGTGCTTAGCCTGGCGTTCTCGCCGTGGGAGTGGTTCTGGGTACTGTTCTACGCGCTGGCTACCTATGGCAACGCCGGTTACATGCGCGAGCAGGTGTGCAAATACATGTGCCCGTATGCCCGCATCCAGAGCGCGCTGATCGACATGGACTCGCTGGTCATTGCCTACGACACAGGGCGGGGCGAATCGCGGGGTTCACGCGCCCGCACAGCCGACCCCAAGGCCATGGGCCTCGGCGACTGCATCGACTGCACCCTGTGTGTGCAGGTCTGCCCCACCGGTATCGATATTCGCAATGGCTTGCAGAACGAGTGCATTGCCTGCGCAGCCTGCATCGACGTCTGTGACGACGTCATGGGCAAGATGGGCTACGACAAGGGGCTGATCCGCTATTCGTCGGGTACAGGCATCGAACAGTCACTTACTACGCGGCAGCTGGTTGGGCGCACTCTGCGACCCCGGGTATGGATCTACGGCGCATTGTTGCTGGTGACCAGCGGTGTCTTTTTTGCTAGCCTGTCCACGCGCCAGGGCTTCTCGGTCGATGTGATCAAGGACCGTGGCACCCAGGCGCGGGTGGTGGAGCAGGGCACCATTGAGAACGTCTACCGCCTGCAGATCATGAATGGCACTGAGCACGCGCAGGACTACTCGGTCGCTGTGTCCGGCCTTCCCGGACTGGGCATGGCCACGCCGGCGGTGCTGCACGTTGCGGCCACGGGCATCGGCACGCTGCCGGTGCGCCTGACGCTGCCGCCTGACATGGCCGCAACGGTCCAGGGCCGCTCCAACCCCATCGTGTTTGAAATCACCGCGGTGCAGGGCGTTGAGGGGAGGGTGGCGCGTGAAAAGTCAACCTTCTTTGTGCCACGCTAGGTCCGCCAGTCAGTGCTGGCATACCGTACCATTCGCGGGCATGCAATTGCCCCACATCCTCCTCCTCGAAGACGACCCGGCCATCGCCAGGACCGTGGTGTACGCCTTGGAGCGTGCGGGGTTGCGGGTGACCCACTGCCTGCTGGTGGCCGATGCCCTGCGCCAGCTGGCCTGTGCGTCGCCCGATGTGCTGGTGCTGGACATTGGCCTGCCCGATGGTTCGGGGCTGGACGTCTGCCGCCAGGTGCGCGCCAGTGCGCAACACGCGCATCTGCCGGTGCTGATGCTCAGTGCCCACGGTGAAGAAGTGGACCGGGTAGTGGGCCTGGAGCTGGGGGCCGACGACTACGTGACCAAGCCCTTCAGTCCCCGCGAACTGGTGGCGCGGGTGCGCGGGCTGCTGCGCCGTGCGTCCACCATGGCCGCGGCCCCGGCGGCTCACCAGGCTGCTATTCCTGCCGGCTTCACACTGGACGTGGAGGGCCAGCGCGCCACCTGGCAAGGGCAGACCCTGGCCCTGACCCGCCGCGAACTGGGCCTGCTGGCCGAGTTGCTGCGCCACCCCGGGCGCATCCGCAGCCGCGAGGCTTTGCTCAATGCGGTGTGGGGTAACGCGTCGGAGAGCACGGACCGCACGGTGGACACCCACATCAAGACCCTGCGCGCCAAGCTGCTGCAGATCACACCCGCGTGTGATCCCATCACCACGCACCGCGGCCTGGGCTACGCCATATCAACCGAGTCGCCCGCGCAGGGTTGAAGCATGCACCTGGGTATTCGCATCCTGTTCGGGTTCTTCCTGATCACCGGGTTGGCCGGCTTCTTTGTGCTGCGCATTTTTGTGGCCGAAATCAAGCCCAGCGTGCGCGAGGTCATGGAAGACATGATGGTGGACACGGCCAACATCCTGGCCGAGGTCGCCGCCGATGACCTCTACACCGGCACCATGGCCCAGGGCCGTTTTGCCAAGCAAGTAGGCGCGTATGCTCGCCGCCCCATCGACGCCCGCATCTGGGGGCTGGACAAGCAGACGCTGGACTTTCGGGTCTATGTGACCGACGTGCGCGGCACGGTGGTGTTTGACTCCAGCAACGTGGCCGTGGGGCAGGACTATTCGCAGTGGCGCGACGTGGCGCGCACCCTGCGGGGCGAGTACGGAGCCCGTGCCACGCGCGAGGTGCAGCAGGATGACCGAACCTCCGTCATGCACGTGGCAGCGCCGGTCAAGCACGGTGATACGGTGATTGGTGTGCTGACGGTGGCCAAGCCGGTGTCCACGGTGCAGGCGTTTATCGACCGCGCCGAGCGCAAGATGCTGGTCAGCGGCCTGTGGCTGCTGGGCCTGTCGGCGGTGGTGGGAGTGGTCGTCACGCTGTGGGTGGTGTTGAGCATTCGCCGGCTGCGCCGCTACGCCAACGCCACCGAGGCGGGCAAGAAGCTGCCCTTGCCCCGCATTGCCGGAGAGCTGGGCGATTTGGCCCGCGCCATGCAGGCCATGCGCCAGCGGGTGGAGGGGCGTGACTACATCGAGGGCTATGTGCGCGCCCTGACGCATGAGCTCAAGAGCCCGCTGGCCGCCATCCGGGGTGCGGGTGAGCTGCTGCAAGAGCCCCTGCCCGAGGCCGACCGCCAGCTGTTTGCCGCCGACGTGTTGGTGCAGACCCGGCGCTTGCAGTCCCTGGTGGACCGGTTGCTCGAACTCAGCAAGCTGGAGCAGCGCCAGGAGCTTGAACAACCCCAAATTGGGTTGTTGTCAGAGTGTTTGGAGTCTTTTATGGCTCTAGCCCTCGTGGATAGGTCTTCTATAGCTATTGAAGTGATAGCAAGTTCGCAGCCCGCCGTGGTCCGTATTGAACCCGGTTTGCTGGCGCTGGCGCTGGGCAACCTGCTGGACAACGCGACCGCCTTTGCGCCCCAGGGCAGCACCATCACGCTGCAGGCGCAGGGCTCGACCATCGTGGTGCAGGACCGCGGCCCCGGTGTGCCGGACTACGCCTTGCCCAAGCTGGGGCAAAAGTTCTTCTCCACCGTGCGCCCGGACGGCGTGACCAAGGGCTCCGGTCTGGGACTGGCCATCGTGCAGCAAATCATGGCGCTGCACGGGGGCAGCATGCGTGTGGAAAACACCCACCCGGGCTTGCGGGTGGAGCTGCGCTTTCCAACCCTGCAGAAGAGCGCAGGCTAGGCATTGATGTATTTATAGGTTCATAATTGCATCAATTTTGTCATCGAAAGAATGCAATGAGAACGACCGTAACCATCGAAGACACCCTGTACGCCAAAGCGCTGGAGGTTGCAGACCCGGAAATGGACAAGGCCGATATTTTCCGGGAGGCGGTGAAAACTTTCATTCGGGTGCAGGCCGCTAAACGCCTGGCAGCACTGGGCGGCTCCGTGCCGGACATGAAAGACATTCCCCGGCGCGGCGCTGAGCGTCTTGTTCCATGAGCGTGTTGATTGATACGTCGGTGTGGTCTGATCACTTTCGCCGGCGCAATGGAATCTTGGTGGAATTGATCGTGCTGGATCAGGCGTTAACGCACCCTATGGTGGTGGGCGAGCTTGCATGTGGTACGCCCCCCGAGCCCAGAGAAAAGACCTTGGGTGATATGGACCTGCTGCGGCCCGCCCATCTGGCTAGCTTGGGCGAGGTCAGAGCTTTCGTTGATCGGGAGAAGTTGTTTGGGCTTGGCTGCGGTCTGGTGGACATGACGCTGCTGGCATCCACGTTGATGACGCCAGGCGCATCTCTTTGGACGCTCGATAAGCGGCTCGCCGGACTGGCGACACGCTATGGCGTTGCGTTTGTCGCTCCCATCCATTAAGACTTCACACCCGCTTCACAGACTTCACACCGTCCTCACCTGCGTCACACATGCTTGGGCTCTTGTTCAACATGGAGGGTCGGATGAAGGAAATCATTTTTGGAAAACTCGGCGGCTTGCTGCTGGTCACCGCGCTGCTGCTGATCGGGCTGGGGCAAATCACTGCCCTGGTGCGCGAGCGCCAGGTGCAGCACATGAACGCGGTGAGCAGCGTCTCACAAAGCCTGGCGGGCAGCCAGACCCTGCTCGGCCCGCTGGTGCAGATGGCATGCACGGAGGAGTGGAGCGAGGCAGCCAGCATCCAGCAGCGCGCCTTCGCCCGCGTGCTGGCGCCCAGCACGCTGGTGGTGGGCGGCAACAGCCAGGTGGAGGCCCGAGCGCGCGGGTTGCATGCAACCCAGGTGTTTACGCTGAAGTCGCGCATCACCGCCCAATGGACGGATCTGAAGGCGCTGGATGGTGGTGGGCGCTTGCATGCAGGCTCCCGGCTGCAGTGCAGCCCGCCGGTGCTGCTGCTGGCCGTGTCGGATGCGCGGGGCATTCGCCAGGCCGATGTCAAGGTCAACGGGCAGGCCCTGGCGGTGCAGGCAGGCACCGCTCACACTACCTACACCCGTGGCGTGCAGGCCAGTTTGCCCGTCAACACCGCCCTGGGTGAACCCATGACTGCGGAGATTGTGCTGGAGCTGGTGGGAACCGAGGGCCTGAACGTCGTGCCCCTGGGCAGCGCCACGCAGATCCAGTTGACGTCCAACTGGGCGCACCCCAGCTTCTACGGGCAGTTTCTGCCGTCCGAGCGCACGGTGAGCGCCAAGGGTTTTGACGCCAGCTGGCGCGTGTCGGCCCTGGCCAGTTCGGCCCAGCAGGCGGTGTTGAACGGCAGCCAGTTGTGCAACAGCGGCAACGTCGGCATGCAGGACACCAGCGCACCGCAAAGCACAGCGACGGTGACCAAGGCCCCGTGTGTGGAGACGCTGGGCGTGGGCTTCTTCGACCCCATCAACACCTATTCGCTGTCCGACCGCGCCACCAAGTACGGTCTGTTGTTCATAGTGCTGACGTTTGTGGCGGTGGGGCTGTTTGAGTTCATGCGCGGGTTGCGGGTGCACCCCATTCAGTACTTCCTGGTCGGTGCAGCCATCAGCATCTTCTTTTTGCTGCTGGTCAGCCTGTCCGAGCACCTGGCGTTTGGCGTGGCCTATGCCACTGCCGCCAGCGCCTGCGTGACTTTGCTGGGCTACTACGCCAGCCACATGCTGCACAGCTGGAAGCGTGGTCTGCCGTTTGCCAGCGGCATTGCCGCCCTGTATGGGCTGCTGTATGTGCTGCTACAGCTGGAGCAGACTGCGATGGTGGTGGGCGCCATTGCACTGTTCATGGTGTTGGGAGTCGTGATGGCACTGACACGCAAGGTGGACTGGTACACACGCTTGCAGGTGGCCTGAAGCCTGCCCCCTAGGAGCCTGGGCGGCAAAGCGCTCTGCTCCGTGTCCCCCGCCCGCTGCACGGGTTCCTCCTTTACCTACGCAGAACGCTTCGCCGCCCAGACTTTTAGTGCGAACTGGCTGTCACCTGCGTTCTGACACGTGACAGCGGCCACGCGGACAATCGGCATATGGACTTTGCACATTCCCCCCGGGCGCAAGACCTGCGCCAGCGTCTTGAAGCCTTCACGCAGCGCTACGTGCTGCCCTACAACGCGGCCTGGCATGCGTCCGTGCAAGCGGGCGTCTACCCGCCGCCCTTTCTGGAAGACCTGAAGACCCTGGCCCGTGAAGAAGGGCTGTGGAATTTGTTCCTGCCCACGCTACGCGAAGACGAGCCGGGCACGCGTCTGAGCAACCTGGACTACGCCCCGCTGGCCGAAGCCATGGGCCGCCTGCACTGGGCGCCTGAGGTCTTCAACTGCAGTGCGCCCGACACCGGCAACATGGAGCTGCTGCACCGCTTTGCCAACCCGACGCAGCGCACGCAGTGGCTGGAGCCGCTACTGAACGGTGACATCCGCTCCGCCTTTGCGATGTCGGAGCCCGATGTGGCCTCCAGCGACCCTACTAACCTGCAGACCACGGTGCGCAGCGATGGCGACCAACTGGTGCTCAATGGTCGCAAGTGGTTCATCACCGGCGTGGCGCATCCGCAGTGCAAGCTGCTGATCGTCATGTGCCGCAATGCAGTGGATGTGGATGACGCCGCCGACACCAGTGCCCACCACCAGCACAGCATGGTGCTGGTCCCCCTGGACACGCCCGGCGTGCAGGTGGTGCGCAATATTGCCGTGGTGCACCACCAGTCACCCGAAGGCCATTGCGAAATTGTGCTGCGCGATGTGCGCGTCAGTGCCGACCATTTGCTGGGTGCGTGGGGCGAAGGTTTTGCGATGGCGCAGGCCCGCCTGGGGCCAGGCCGCGTGCACCACTGCATGCGCGCCATTGGCCAGTGCGAGCTGGCCCTGGAATTGGCCACCGAGCGCACGCTGGAGCGCCAGGCCTTTGGCAAATATTTGTCGGATTTTTCCAATGTGCAAGACTGGATTGCCGAGTCGCGCATGGAGATCGACCAGGCGCGCTTGCTGGTGCTGCAAGTCGCGTGGATGCTGGACCAGCCAGCCGGCGTGGTCGAGCCCGGCGCGCTGCGCGCCCAGGTCGCCGCCATCAAGGTGGTGGCGGCGCGTCTGCAGTCGCGCGTGGTGGACCGCGCCATGCAGGTCTTTGGCGCCATGGGCCTGTCGCCCGATACGCCGCTGGCTTTCTTCTGGACCTGGGGCCGGGCACTGCACTTGATGGACGGGCCGGACGAGGTGCATCTGCGCACGGTGGCCCGCCATGAGCTGGCGCAGGGGAGGGCGCGTGCGGGCTCTACTGCGGCGTATTTCACGACACCGGAGCAAATGTTGGCGCTGCCCCGGATTCGGTAGAGAGCAGCTTATGCCTGCATGTGTGGGGGCTGGCGGATCGGGTATTCGTTCTCTGGCCCACGCTCGCCGTCGTGCGACAACGTCGAATGGGGCCGACGCCCGAACACCCAATCCACCAGCCTGGCGGCGGTCTGCCAAAATGTGGATACACATTAAACAAACCGTGGAACCAGCGCATGCAAGGCTGTAAGCCACTTTCAGGGGAATTCGATGGTCACCTTGTGGGGCAGCGCGCAATGTTCAGAGCACTTTTGGGTGCTCTGAACATTGCGTTATCCATGACCAAGCGCAACGCATCTTCAACTCCGGCGTCACGATTGATGGTGGTCGTCGCTTGGGTTGGCGGAATCGCCTCTGTAGGCGGCTTGGTCGCGATGGTCCTCATTGCCATTGACAAGATCAGTGCCGGGCAAGGCCTCGAAACCTATCGAACCAAGTGGATGGTTGAGGACAATTGGATCGGCTTTCTTTTCTTTGTCGTCGTGACCACCGTAGTGGTTTTAGCGGCGGCAATAATTGGGTGGTTTCAGCGACGAAGTGAGCGACGCGAAGTTCAACAGCTTCACGCGAGATATTCGGAGGGGCATCATGGATAACAGATTGATAGATTGGACCACCAACGGCGATCTACGCCCTCGCCATTCTTCGGCCAACAGTGCGCCGTTGTCGCCAAATCATCGCCAACGTTGAGCAGCACGAAATGGATTTCACGCCCTCACTTCTGTTTGGCATCGCTGGGGCGATGGCAGGTCTCCTTGCATCTGGTCTGGGCCTTGCCGCGCTAAAACATCTTCCTGCAGCTACAGAATCTGACCGCGTCGTGGGTTGGACCCTTTGGTGGTGGGTAAACACCAAACGTTACGACTCAGAAGGCCAACGTCTTTGTCGTCGAGGGGGTTGGGTTTTTGCGGTTGGTGCCGTCTGCTGGATTCTGGCGGTCTACTTCTGGAGGCATTGAGTGTGGTCAATGCAATTCGCACACTTAACCAGTCGCTCGTCGCGTACACGCAGCATCAGATTGCCGCCTCGCGGCTCATGCTGCGTTCCGGACAGCGCGAACGATATGGATCAATAGATCACCTCAAGATATTCACAAGAAAGGTTAGGTATGGAGCAAAGTGGTAATGAAGTCAGTACTCCAGTTACTGGCCAGTTTGCGGTCCCATTGCGCGCCACATTTGGCCTGGGAGATCGCGTACGCAAGAAATCTGGCGCCGCTTGGCAGGGTCAAGTTGTCGGCTGGTACTGCACAAAACTGACCCCTGAAGGCTATGCCGTCGAGTCTGAGTCTCATCCAGGCTCAGTACAAATTTATCCTGTGGCTGCGCTTGAACGCGTGGCCTAACTCGAACGTAACAACCGCTCGGGATCGCTGCGAAAGTTGCTTCTCTTCCGTCAGCGGAAATTGGCCCCGGCCAAAGCGCTTTCAACACCCAAGGTGGGCGGAGGCGCAGATTTGGGGAGAGGTTACGAGTAAAACCGGCCGCTAGCCCTCGTGGAATATGCCTAAACAGCTATGTATTTTGTAGCGGCAGACACCACGTACCGCCAGGTCGGTGGGCCGGGTGTCCCTTCGTCGGCCCCATTTGCGGCCGCCACAGAACAGGCGAACCAACTAAAGCGTTAACGCAGTAACAAAAGAGAACCCAAAACAGCCGCCCGCGAGCGTGGGCCAGAGAAGGGACACCCGGCTCACCGGCCCCGCCAAACCCGCACCTTAAAAGGTCTCCCAATCGTCATCAGAGGCGGCGGAAGATTTTACCGCTGACGCCTTGGGCGCGGATGGCGTCTTGATCGGCGCCGCCAGGGTTCGTTGCTGGCTTCTCAGTGCCGGCGTCCGAGGCGCCGGTGCCAGTTTGGGCGGCCGAGTTGGTGGTGGCGTATAGCGGGCCGGTGCGGCGCGTGGAGCCTGGTGCCGCGCAGTCGCGCCCTCGTGCTCGGCAGATAGTTTGAACACGGCCACCACATCGACCAGCTCCTGCGACTGTTGCTTGAGGCCGCTGGCCGCAGCGGCCATCTGTTCAACCAGTGCCGCGTTTTGCTGCGTGGCGTTGTCCATATGGCTCACCGCCTCGCCAACCTGCGCTACGCCGGCCGCCTGCTCGTTGCTGGAAGCGCTGATCTCGACCATGATGTTGGTCACGCGTTTGATTGAATCGACGACCCTCGTCATGGTCTCCCCGGCTTTGTCCACGAGTGTGGTGCCCTGCTCGACGCGCTCCACACTGGCGTTGATCAGCATCTTGATTTCCTTGGCGGCTTCAGCGCTGCGCCCGGCCAATGACCGCACTTCACTGGCCACCACGGCAAAACCTCGGCCCTGCTCACCGGCGCGGGCTGCTTCCACGGCGGCATTGAGCGCCAGGATATTGGTCTGGAACGCAATGCCGTCGATGACACTGATGATGTCCGAAATTTTGCGGGAGCTGTCGTTGATGCCCTTCATGGTTTGCACCACCTGGTTGACCACTTCGCCGCCCTGGGTCGCCACGATGGATGCATCGGCTGCCAGCTGGTTGGCGTGTAGCGCGGACTCGGCATTGCCGCGCACGGTGGAGCCCAGCTCCTCCATGCTGGCAGCGGTTTGCTCCAGGGCGCTGGCCTGCTGCTCGGTGCGGGACGACAGGTCGTGGTTGCCCTGTGCAATTTCGGCGCTGGCATTGGCTACCGACTCCGAACCCCTGCGCACGTTGGACACCACCCCGGCCAGGCTGGTTCGCATGTCTTCCATGGCGTGTAAGAGCAGCGAGATTTCGTCCTTGCCGTTGGCGTCCAGTGACACCGTCAGGTCACCTTTGGCAAACCCTTGGGCAGCCCGCACGGCAAATCCCAAGGGGCGGGTGATGAGACGGGTGATCCAGAACCCCAGTCCTGCCGCGAGGGCTATAGCAATCAGGACCACCAGCATCAGACCACCGCGTGCGACGGTGTACGTGGATTTGGCGCTGTTATAGGCTTCTTCGGCTCCTTGCTTGTTGAAAGCGATCATGCCGTCGAGTGTCTTGAACAGGGCCCGCAGGGCGGCCTGGGATTCACCGTTCATGTAGGCGGTGGATGCTATGGCCTCGGCCGGGCCGAAATTCGAGAGTTCCAGCAGCTTCTTCTGCGCCTCGTAGTAGCGCGTCAGATTTTTCTGGTACTCCGCCCACATCTTTTCTTCTTCAGGGCCATTCACCATGGTTTTGTATTTCTCGCCGACCTCGGCAACCTTGGCTTTGGCAGCGTTGATGAGATCTTCCTCCGGCGATTTTTCTTCCCCCAGCACGGCGATGACGTGCTGCATCTCTGCACGGCGGATGGTGTTGAGGTGAATCTGCATGTCACCCACGAGCGACACACTGGGTAGCCAGTTCGTGGCCATGTCTTCGGTGTTGCCATTGATCTTGGCCAACTCGAACATCGCAAAGCCGCCGGCCAGCGCGGTCGATATCACCAGGATCAGGAACACGGCCCCCAGCTTCACGCTGATTTTGATGTCAGATAGATTCACTTTTTTCTCCACAAAGACACTGAATGGACTGCCGCGGGGGCATCCATTGCTGAGCATCGATCTTGCATGATTTCTCGCCAACCGGTAGGTGGTTGTTTCCCTAATGTGTCTGCTAGCATAAGATTTTTGCCACCTGTGCGACACCTTCGAATCTTCCAAGGAAACCCATGACTGCTGCCTCTCCCCTCAACAGCCTGCAAACCATCACCCTTGGAGGGGGCTGCTTCTGGTGCACAGAGGCGGTCTATGTGCAGGTCAGAGGGGTGGTCGACGTCGAGTCCGGCTACAGCAATGGCCACGTGCAGCAACCCACGTACGAGGACGTGTGCACCGGCACTACCGGCCACAACGAAGTGGTCAAACTGGTGTATGACCCGGCGCAGATCAGCACGCGCGAGGTGCTGGAGATTTTCTTCGTCATCCATGACCCTACGACATTGAACCGCCAGGGCAACGATAGCGGCACGCAGTACCGCAGCGGCATCTATTTCTCCAAGCCGGAGCAGGAAGCCGTGGCCCGGGAAGTGATGGCCGAGATGGCCGCCAGTGGCGTCTACAGCCGTCCTCTGGTGACCGAGGTGTTGCCCCTGCAAAACTATTGGGCCGCCGAGGAATACCACCAGGATTTCTTCGCGCGCAACCCGCACCAGGGCTATTGCATGGCGGTAGCGGCGCCCAAGGTGGCGAAATTTCGCAAGACCTTCGTGCGTTTGCAGAAAACCTGACCTGCATCAACTTTTCTAGTGGTCAGGCGCCTCGGACCGCGCTACACCGCGGGCGGCAACGGTAAGATGGAAATATGAGCAAAACCCCTAGCACCTCCATTCGTACCGTTGCCCTGGTCGGCCACGGAGCAGCCGGCAAGACCACCCTGGCGGAAAGCCTGCTCGCGGCCACGGGCGCCATTACCAGCCGGGGTTCTGTCGAGAAGGGCAATACCACCTGCGACTTTGACCCCATGGAAAAAGAGTTCGGCCATTCGCTGCAGACCGCGTTGGCCACGCTGCAGTGGGACGGTGCGCAGATTCACCTGATCGACACCCCGGGTTACCCCGACTTTGCCGGGCAGGCCATTGCGGCTCTGGCCGGCGTGGACACGGCGCTGGTGGTTATCAACGCGCAAACCGGCATCGAGCTGGCCACCGAGCGCATGTTTAACCTGGCCGGCGAGCGCGGGCTGTGCCGCATGATCGTCATCAACAAGATCGATGCCGATAACGTGGACCTGCCTGCCCTGGTGGGGTCCATCCGCGAGCGCTTTGGCAAGGAATGCCTGTTGCTGGATGTGCCTGCCCATCACGGAAAAGACGTGGTCGAGCTGCTGGGCCACGCAGATGGCGAGAGCGACTTTGCCTCAGTGGCCGCCGCACACCGCGCCCTGATTGACCAGATCATTGAAGAAGACGACACCCTGATGGCGCGCTACCTGGAAGACGGTGTGGACCCCAGCCCGCAAGAGCTGCATGCACCCTTTGAGGCGGCGCTGCGTGCCGGGCATTTGATTCCAATTTTGTTTGTGTCGGCCAAGACCGGCGCGGGCGTGCCGCAGTTGCTGGATGCGCTGGCCCAGCTGGCCCCCAATCCGGCTGAAGGCAACCCGCCACCGTTCTACCGCGGCGAGCCCGGGGCTCAGCCACAGGCCTTTGCGGCGCAGCCCGATGACGCGCTGCACGTGCTGGCCCATGTGTTCAAGGTGGTCATGGACCCTTTCATTGGCAAGATGGGGGTGTTTCGCGTGCACCAGGGTACTGTCTCCAAGGATGCTCAGCTGTTCGTCGGCTCGGGCAAGCGGCCGTTCAAGGTGGCGCATCTGTACCGCCTGCAGGGCAAGGACTATGTGGAAGTGCCCAGCCTGGGGCCGGGGGACATCGGGGCCGTGGCCAAGGTGGAGGAGATCGAGTTCGACTGCGTGCTGCACGACTCGCACGACGAAGACCACATCCATCTCAAGCCGCTGCAGTTCCCGCTGCCCATGCAGGGCCTGGCCGTGCAGACCAAACGCAAGAGCGACGAGCACCGTTTGTTCGAGATTCTGCACAAGCTCGAACTTGAAGACCCGTGCTTCAAGGTCGAACGCCACCCCCACACCAACGAGACGGTGATCCGCGGCCTGGGCGACATGCATTTGCGCACCAAGCTGGCCCGCATGCAGCAGCAGTTCAAGATGGAGCTCGACACCAGCCCACCGCGCATTGCCTACCGCGAAACCATTACGCAGGCTTCGGAGGGGCACTGCCGCCATAAGAAGCAAAGCGGCGGGGCTGGCCAGTTTGGCGAGGTGATGCTGCGCATAGAGCCGCTGGAGCGCGGCGCGGGTTTTGAGTTTGTCGATGTGGTCAAAGGCGGCGCTATTCCCGGGGTCTTCATGGCCGCCGTGGAAAAAGGCGTGCGACAGGCTCTGGCGGATGGCGTGGTGGCGGGTTACCCGGTGCACGACTTGCGCGTTACGGTGTATGACGGCAAGACCCATGCCGTGGACGGCAAGGATATTGCGTTCACGCTGGCCGGGCGCAAGGCCACCGTGGAGGCGGTGCGCAAGGCACATCCGATTGTGCTGGAGCCCATGGTCAACATCGAGGTGCTGGCACCCGAGGGCTCCATTGGCGACCTGACGGGCGATTTGTCCAGCAAGCGCGGCCATGTCACCGGCACGCAGCCGCGGCCCGCTGCCACAGCGGCCATCAACGGCCAGATTCCGCTGGCCGAACTGGACGACTACCAGGGGCGGTTGAAGTCGCTGACGGCGGGGCAGGGCAGCTACAGCATCGAGTTCTCCCACTATGCCCAGGTGCCCAGCCAGACCCAGACGCAGCTGATGGCCGCGCACAAGGCGGTGAATCTGGACGACGAATAGGCGCTATGGATTTGAGAGCCACTTAGGCATATTTGGCGAGGGCTATGCGAGAATCGGACGCATATGAAAGCTGCGTTCAAGGCCAAATCACTCGCTGTTGGGATGCTCCTGCTGTGCACCGCCATGGGCAGTGCTGGCCTGGGCTTGGGGCGGTCCCAGGGCGTGGTGTTTGTCGGCAAACCGCTGGATGTGCGGGTACAGCTGCTGTTGGATGCCAGTGAAGACATCCAGTCGGCCTGCATGGGCGCCGAAGTTTTCTATGGCGAAACACCGCTGGACGCAGCACGGGTCAGCGTAACGCTGGAGCCCGCAACTGCGGGCTCGCCCAAGGGCACGACGGTCCGGGTGCAGACTTCGGTGCTGATTGACGAACCCATCGTCACGATCAACTTGCGCGCAGGGTGCGAGCAGAAGTCTTCCAAGCGCTACACGCTGTTTCCCGAGGTGTCGACCAATGTGGTTGATCCGGTCGTAACCCCGTCACCGGCCCGGCGTGCCGTCGCCGCTGTCGAGTTACCCGTGGTGGTGGCTGCTGCCAGTGCCAAGCCGCAGCCTGCGGCAGCAACGCTTGCCCCCAATCCAGCGCCCGGTGAACTGGCCGTAGCAGCCCCTAAAAAACCGCGACGCCCTGCAGCAGCGTCTGAGTCGACCGTGGCCAAGACTGCACCCTCAGCGCTGGTGTCGGCTCCATTGGCCGGGCCTGTTGTATCTCTGCTGCGTACCAAGCCGGCCAAGGCGGCAGGCAAATCCCGTTTGAAGCTCGATCCGCTGGACCTGCTGATTGACGTTGACCCGGTCTTGCGGGCAAGCACCGAGCTGCTGACCCTGCCGCAGGAAAACGCCGAGAAGCGGGCCGAGGCCGCGGCGCAGTGGCGGGCACTGAACGCGAGCCCCGAAGACATGCTGCGTGAGGCCGCCCAGGCCCAGAGCATGGAGAGAGACTTGAAGGCGCTGTACGCCGTCACCGCAGAAAACCAGAAGGGCCTGATGGACCTGGTGGCCAAAGTGCAGCGTGCTGAGTCCGAGCGCTATGCCAATGGCCTGGTCTACACCCTGATCGCATTGTGCTTTGCGAGCCTGCTGGCATTGGTGTGGGTTTGGCGACGGTCCCGCACGGCGCAGACCCCGAGTTGGCGCAAGGGATGGGATGCCGGCGACAGCATGCTGTCGGATCGGGTGCTCTCGTCAGAGATCAACCCCGTCGCTGAAGCGCAACACGCGGCGATGCCTGTGGGCAAGATTTCAGACCTGGCAGAGGTGGACTTTGATCTGGGTTTGATGGAGACCCAGCCGCCCCCAGCAGCACCGGTAGAAGCAAGCGATGTCGCGCACACCCCGGACGTGCAAGCCCGCCAAGCGACGCCCATGGCACCGCTGCCATCACCGTCGCCAGTTTCCAACCCGCGCACGGGAGGTCGCGATTTCTCGGCCAGTGCCTCCGGCGCCTTGCGGGCCACTAACTCGGAAGACCTGTTGGATGTGCGCCAGCAAGCAGAGTTTTTCATGTCACTGGGCGAACACCAGAAGGCCATTGATTTGCTGACCACGCGCATTGCGCAGTGTGGTGAGTCCAGTCCATTGGTGTGCCTGGATTTGTTGAAGATTTATCACGCATTGGGGCGTGAGTCCGAATTTGAATTCATGCGCACCGAGTTCAACGTCTGGTTCACGGGCCATGTGCCGGCGTTCGCGGCCTTTGGCCAGGAAGGCCGGTCGCTGGACCACTACCCGCAGATCCTGAACCAGATCGTTGCCCTGTGGCCGGACCCCAGTGTTCTGGAATACATCGAAAACTGCATTTACCACCACGCCACGGATACCGATGGACCGACCTTCGATCTGCAGGCCTACCGCGATTTGTTGCTGCTGCACGCCGTTGCCAAGCGCATTGTGCGCGGGCCGAGTGGTGGCGGCGACAGCCATGCCTCCGAGTTGATGCGCATCCCGGCGCAGGCTCCTGCAGCGGTTCCGGGAGAGGAGGTACAGCCGGCCGCGATCAGCGCCGTCGTGCACCGCGCCGGGGCGGAACACCGGGGTGCCTGGAGGCGCGACCCACCCCCGGTTGCACAAGATGACCCTGAGCTGGAGCTGGCAACGCGCGGCACGCCGCTGGGTGCCATGAAGGTGCCGCCGGTCGTTGCGCCGCCACCCGAAGACCCGACCCTGGCCTTGCGGCCCGAACCGGACCGGGGCCCCGAGACCGACTTCAATTTTTTGAGCTTGCGCTGATCCCGTTTGGGCGGCGCAGGTTTACCGCAAGTCGTCCCAGCGGATCGACTCCGGCCCCATTTCGGACTCCACTTCGCTGAGCCGGTCGAGCAAAGCACGCGCCTCGTTCTGCAGAGCGGGATCGTCAGACTGCAGTACCTCGTGGGCCAGGTCACGTGCCTCGTTGAGCTGTTCCAGTTCTTCAGACACCTGGGCCAAGGCCAGCGTAGTGGCGTAATCGGGCGCAACCGGGCCGGTGACGGCGAGTTCAGGCGCGGCTTCGACTGCTACGGACTCCAAGTCCTGCTGCACTGCGGGCCCGGGATCGTCGAGGTTGAAATCCAGTTCGATCGCGTCCAGGAAATCGTCTGGACCCGGCCTCTGCTCCGGCTCGTGTCGCGCGTCCGAGGCCTCGGGATCGTCCGGGAGCGTGAAGTGGATATCAATGTCGAACGACGGAGGTGCTTCACTGTAAGCACCCTCTCCAGGCACATTCCACGGATCAACCATTGCGGGCTGTGGATCGGGTGCTCTATCGTCAGGCCCGGCCTCGACCGCAGGTCCTTCCTGATCGAGCAGGAGAAACCGCGCTTCGCGCTTCTCGGCCAGTGATTTACGTACCCGCATCACCTCTGTGGCGGCAGCTTCCGAGTCAAAACCCATGCTGGGCTCCGGCTTTGCGAACGGGCTGGAAGGTACCGGAACTGGGATGGGCGTTGGCGGGGGCGGGGGCGATGCAGGGCTTTCCTGCACGGGCAGCACATTCTGGGTCTGTTCCGCGGGCTGGGGCTGCTGCTGCCCGTAGGCACTGTCCTCAGTCAGGTCGGACATTTGCGTATGTCCAGCGTCAACCGGCCGGTTTTTGGGGCGATGCCACACATACCACCCGACCAAGGCCAGCACCACCACCAGTACTGAGGCCACGCCGAGGCTTGTGCCGTCAAAGGGATCTGCCGCCTCCTGCGTCTGCAATTTCTTCAGGGACGCCTGTGTGGCCTGCGCCTGCTGCTGCAAGGCTTTCACATCCGCCTGCATGCGGTCGTATGGGCTGGCACCAACCGCAGAGTCGGTCTGTGGCTGGGTTGCTGGTTCCGGCAGTGAAGGAGTAGTAGGCAAAATAGGTTCACCAGGCACAGAGTGGGCTGCGGCAAATGATAGTGCATCGCCCGGTGCGGACTCTAAAATGCAACGCTCCCTGTTCCTCTCCCCACCTTCCCCATGCCATCTACCGCCGACATCCGTATTCGCAGCGTGCGCCCGCTGATTTCGCCCGCCATTCTCGAAGACGAGCTGCCGCTGGGCGAGGCTGGTGCGCTCGCCATCCAGCAGGCACGCCGCGCGGTGGCCCAGGTGATCCTGGGGCAGGACGACCGGCTGCTGGTGCTGGTGGGGCCGTGTTCGGTGCATGACCCGGCGTCCGCGCTGGACTATGCGCGCAAGCTGGCGCCGCTGGCTGCGCGCCTGGCCGACGACCTGCTGGTGGTGATGCGCGTGTATTTCGAGAAGCCCCGCACCGTGGTCGGCTGGAAAGGGTTGATCAACGATCCTGCGCTGGACGGCAGCTTTCAGATCAACCGAGGCCTGCGTTTGGCACGCAAGCTGATGTTGGACATCACCGGGGAGGGTTTGCCGATTGCGACCGAATTTCTGGATACCACACTGGGCCAGTACTACGCCGATTTGGTGTCTTGGGGTGCGATTGGCGCACGCACGGTGGAGAGCCAGATCCACCGTGAACTGGCCTCCGGCCTGTCGATGCCCGTGGGTTTCAAGAACCGCACCGATGGCGACCTGCAGGTGGCGGTGGACGCTATCCAGTCGGCCCAGCACCCGCATTGTTTTCCGTCGCTGACGCACGAAGGGGCGCCGGCGGTGCTCACCACCTCCGGCAACCCGCACGGCCACCTGGTGCTACGTGGTGGCAGCCGCAGCGGCCCCAATTTTGAAGCCGCACACATTGCAGAGGCGGCGGCGCTGTTGCAAAAGGCCGGTGCGCCCAATGCCGTGCTGGTGGACTGCAGCCACGCCAACAGCGGCAAGCGCTTCGAGCGCCAGCCCGAGGTCGCGCACGACGTGGCAGGGCAAGTTGCCGGCGGGCAGCGTGCCATCATCGGCGTCATGCTGGAGAGCCACCTGGTGGCCGGTGCACAAAGCGTCAAGCCGGGCCAGGCGCTGACCTACGGCCAGAGCATCACCGATGGCTGCCTGGCCTTCGACGACACGGTGCCCGTGCTGGAAGACCTGGCCCGGGCGGTGCGCAGCCGGCGCCAGCAAAAGCTATCAAACTGATAGCTGCTTAAGCATATTCCACGAGGGCTGGAGGCATATTTCACGATGCATACCCTGAGCCGACGGCAGTTTTCTCTGGCCACGGGCGCCGCACTGGCCAGCCTGGCCCAGCCGGTGCGCGCGCAAACTCCGGCGCCGGGACGTACGCTCTATCTGGCAGACATGCATTCGCACTACGGCATGTTTCTGCCGCGCCTGTTTGGCATGGATTTGAAGCGGCACATGCTGGAGACCGGAGCCATGTTGCTGGCCTGGGCTATCGTCGATGACCAGCGCTGGATCGGCCGCTCGGGTAGCGGACTAGGCCAGCTGAGTACGCCCGCCCCCGGCGAGTTGTGGAGTTTTTTCCAGTCACGGCTGATAGAGCGGACCGCGCAGCTTACGGGCTGGGGCCTGCAGACCGCCCGCACCGGAGCCGATGTGGACGCCGCGCTGGCAGGTGAGCCCCGCGTGCTGCTGGCCACCGAGGCGGCCAACTTTCTGGAGGGCGACATCACCCGCTTGGCCATCGCCCATGCGGCCGGTGTACGGCATCTGCAACTGGTGCACTACATCCAGAGCCCGATCGGTGACCACCAGACCGCCGAGCCGCGCCATGGTGGGCTCTCGGTCTTTGGCAAGCAGGTAGTCACCGAGTGCCAGCGCCTGGGCCTGGTGGTGGACCTGGCGCATGGCACACCGGCGCTCGTGGACGCGGCGCTGGACTCCACGGACGCCGCCATGGTCTGGTCGCACTCCTGGATTCGGGCGCAGGCCGGAAGTTGGCAGGATGTGGGTTACATCGCCCGTGCGCTATCCGAACAACAGGCCAAAAAAATTGCCGCACGCGGTGGCGCGGTGGGCTTGTGGACAGTGCGCATCAACCGCGACCCCGAATACCGGGTGCACAGCGTCTCTACTTATGCCGACGAGATGCTGCGCATGTGCGACCTGCTGGGGCCTGAGCACGTGGCCTTTGGCACCGACATGGAAGGGGCGGGGCCTGGCCCTATCCTGTCCAACTATGTGGACCTGCGCGAGGTGGCAGACAAGCTGGCCCAGCGTGGCCTGAGCGAGGCACAACTACACGGCGTGTTCTTCGGCAATTACGCCAATATCGTCAAGCGCGCCATGCAGGGCGCGGCGCAGGGTGCAGAAGGGGCGGAAAGGCCAGCCTAGCCCCCGTCACCCAGCCGGAACACCGACACGGCCTGCGCCAGGCGCTGGGCCTGTTCCTGCAGGCTCGATGCTGCGGCGGCAGATTCCTCCACCAGCGCGGCGTTTTGTTGGGTCATCTGGTCGAGCTGGTTCACCGCCTGGTTGACCTCGCCGATGCCGTCAGACTGCTCGCTGGCCGCAGAACTGATTTCGCCAATGATGTCGCTGACCCGTTGCACGGAATTCACGATTTCATCCATGGTGGTGCCGGCGTTTTGCACCAGCGCGCTGCCCGATGTGACCTTGTCGACTGAAGTGTTGATCAGGGTCTTGATCTCCTTGGCAGCCTCGGCACTGCGCTGGGCCAGGCTGCGCACTTCGCTGGCCACTACAGCAAATCCACGCCCTTGTTCGCCCGCGCGGGCCGCCTCTACAGCGGCATTGAGCGCCAGAATATTCGTCTGAAAAGCAATGCCGTCAATGACGCTGATGATGTCGGCAATCTTGCGCGAACTGTGGTTGATGTCGTCCATGGTGGTGACCACCTGGCCCACCACCGCGCCGCCCCGCGCAGCCACCTCGGCGGCCGAAGCAGCCAGCTGATTGGCTTGGCGGGCCGAGTCGGCTGACTGCCGGACCGTGGCGGTCAATTGCTCCATGCTGGAGGCCGTGCGCTGCAGATTGTTGGCAGTCTGCTCCGTGCGCGTGCTCAAGTCCATGTTGCCGCTGGCGATTTCCGCACTGGCGGTGCCAATGCTGTCCACCGATTCGCGGACCTGTGAAAGTGCGGTTTGGTATCGCACACGCATACCCTCAACCTCGCGCACCAGTGCACCTATCTCATCGTCGCGATCGGATTGGAATGCCTGTGTCAGGTCGCCCTCGGCCACGGCCTTGACCACCGTGGTGAGTTCGCTCAGCGGCTGGCCCACGGTGCGGCGCACAACGGCAAAAATGGCAACTGCCAGAATCAGCGTGGACACTGCCATCAGACCCCAAATCACGGCCATGGTGTTCCAGTGGTTGCGGGTGGATTCGGCCTGCGATACCTCGGCCACCACCCACCAGCCACTGGTCTTGACCGGGCGCATCAGCGCCCAGCGGTTGGCGGATTTGCCATCCAGCAGGGCCGCTGCATCGTCCACACGGCCATCGGATGCGGCTGCGAGCGTGGGGAAAAACCCCTTGGCTTGCGGAAAAACTTCGGTCACCCGCTTGCCCGCAGCGCTGGGGTGCACCACAAAAGTGGCATCGTCAGTGCCACCACGTGGATCAACGACGTAGACCCCTCCGGTTTCAAAAAAGCGGGTGTCTGCCACTTGTTGGTCCAGAGCGCGCTGAAAAAGCGAAATATCGTTGCCCACAAACAGAATGCCGATCACCTTGCCCGCCGCATCTTTCATGGGTTCGTAGTGGGTCATGAAAGGCTTGCCAAACAGCTGTGCCTGGCCGGTGTAGGGCTGCCCGGCCAGCGCGGGCTTGTAGGCCGGGTGCTTGCGATCCAGCAAGGTGCCCAGGGCTCGTTCACCGTCCTGTTTGAGCAGCGAGGTCGTAATCCGTAAAAAATCGTCGCCCTTTTTGGCGAAAACCGTGGCGACAGCGCCGGTACTCTTGGTGAATGCATCCACCTCACCAAACTGGTTGTTGACGGCTACGCCATAGCTCTTGATTTCGCCCGAGGCTTCGTCAAGTGACATGGTGGCCTCGAAGGACTGTTGCAGCGTCTTGAATGCGCGCTGGATCAACTCGCGCTGCGTGGTGTCGGTGGCGGCTATTGCATTGGCGATGCCTTGCACCTTGTCGACGACCGAATCCTGAACCTGCTGGCGCGCGGTGCGCCCTGCGACCAGGCTGATGCCGATGGCCAGCAGCAACAGCATGGCCGCGATGATTCCGATGGACAGGATGGTCAGTCGGCGGGCGACCGATTGGGAGTGGGCGGTTGCAGTACGCATGTGGGTCAGAGCTCCGGTTCAACCACGGTATTTTTAATGTGCGCCTGGGCACAAATATCAGGCGGTACGCAACTATTGCTGTTCAGCGCAACACCGTCAAGGCCACACCGCTAGCCCCAGAATCAACGGGAGTGGCGGCTTCCAGACGCAAATCTGCGCGGCAGCCACTCGGACAGCCTAGGGAATATCCGCATAAAAATGTCGTTCAAATGTCATTGCAAGGACATTTTGCTGCCAATCAGCGGCGTAGCATCGGCGTCTTTCGTTGACGTGCACGTCAATTCTTGGCAACCCATTTCCCGCACCTGGAGTCCGTATGGCACCGACGTTTCTTTCTGCAATGCCCCTTGGGCACGATGCCCATGGCCAGCGCAGCGATGGGATGTCCCGTCGGCGGGTGCTGGGCGCACTGGCGGCCTTGCCAATGGCCAGCCATCTGGCTGCCCGCGCGGACGACACCGGCCCGATCAAGATCGCCCAGTCCATTGCCCTGAGCGGGCCACTGGGTGAATTGGGCCAGGCCATGCACCAGGGCGCCAAAGCCTGCTTTGCCGCAATCAACGCCAAAGGCGGCGTGAACGGTCGCGCCATTGAACTGACGGTTGCCGATGACGGCTACGACGTCAAGCGCGCGCTGGCCAACGTCAACGGATTCATGGAGGACCGCGGCAACTTCGCGCTCTTCAACTGCATGGGAACGCCCATGATCGAGGCCATGCTGCCCCGCGTCATCGAGACCGGTATACCCTTCTTTGCCCCGTTTTCCGGTGCGCTGTCGGTGCGTCCCAAGAACGTTCGCAACGTGTTCAACATCCGCGCCAGCTACGCCGATGAAGCCGAACAACTGGTGCAGCATCTGACCACCATTGGCATCAAGCGCATTGCCATTGCCTACCAGAACAACTCGTTTGGCAAGGAAGTGTTTACAGCCACCCGACAAGCCTTGGCCAAGCACAAGCTGGAGGCCATCGTGGTCGTGACGGTGGAGAATGATTCATCGGACGCGGCCGCTGCGGCGAAAAAGGTCGCGCAGTCCGAGCCTGAAGCCGTGCTGGTCGGCTTGGCGGGCAAACCCACCATTGAATTTGTGAAAGCGTCCCGGTTGGAACGCAAAGGCATGCCGTTGTACGCCCTTTCGATCATGGGCGCTGCGGCCACCATCAAAACACTCGGCGCAGATGCGACCGGCATGGCCATCTCGCAAATCGTGCCGCTACCGGGCAACCTGGTCATGCCGGTGGTGCGTGACTTTCAGCAAGCCTGGAAGGCCGCCCAGGTGCCACTGGAGCCATCACACCTGGCGCTGGAGGGCTACATCAACGCGCGGGTGTTTGCCGAAGCGCTGCGCCGCACCGGGCGCAACCCTTCGCGCAGCAACTTCATCGACAGCATCTGGGCCATCAAGAATCTGGACCTAGGTGGGTTCACCGTTAGCTTCAATGAATCCAACCCGAATGCTTCGCGCTTTGTGGAGCTGACCATGGTCTCGCGCGACGGGCGGTTTATCCGCTGAAGACTGCCTCCTATACTTCGGGCTCTTTTCGAAAAGGGAGCGGGTACAGATGGTCATCAGAAGAGACAGGGCTAGCGCGTGAGTCTGCTGCGCCGAGGGCGCGATGCCGGTGTCGGCCTGGTTGTTGTGGGTCTGCATCTCATGGGCCTGTTGGCGTGGTGGACGATGGGCAGCGCCATACGTGCCTACCCGAGCCCCGTGGAGGCGCCTACCGTCGCGGTCTGGCTGCCAGCATTGCCAGCACTCTCTACTGAATATGCGAAGCGGCGGAGCCCTGAGTCGGTGCCGCCTGCTGATCCGCTGCGCCGTGGTTACAGCACGGAGCGTTCCCATGCCGCTGTGCTGGCGTTGCCCGCGGCGAACAATCCGGTGGCAGCGCCATCCGCTGGTAGCGCATTGGTTGAAACACCGACGGCGCCCGCGCCAGCCTTGAACCTGACCCTGTCACGCCAGGCGCTGGCAAGCTTGGCGGCCCCGAGCTTTGCGGACCGATCCCCATACCATGGGCGCTTGCCCATGACGGTCGAACGACAGATTGCAGCCGCTGCCGCGGAGTCTGGTCCATGGACGGAAGAGCGCATCGACAACGACCATGTGCGCCTGCGCCGAGGCACGACCTGCGTCATGATGGAGCGCCCACAGGCCGCGATCATCGACCCGTTCAGCGATGCATCAAGGCGCATGCCCTGGAAGGCCAGCGTTTCACAGTGTTAGTGAGCCGTTTGGTGCCATCGCCCGCACCACTATGGCCACGACCCAAAGATTCTTGCCAAGCTGGTGAACCGGCTCAAAACCCTGGCGTTCGAACAGGGATAGTCGGCTGTTGTAGAGAAACGCGGCTGACACCTTGCGGTCCGTGACATCTTCCGGATAGCTCTCCACCGTGCCACCGCCCAGCAATGCAATCTGTTCTAGCGCGCAGGCAAGGGCAGCTACGCAAACGCCTTGCCCTCGGGGTGGAACTCCATGCACCAGCATCCGCCCCAGACACCGTTGTGCCGCTCGACCAGCGCGGCAAAGTCTGGCCATGTGGATGGGGAGAGGGGTTTTGTGGTGAAGCTGGACATTTGGCGGGTGCTTCCCAAGAGACCTGGCGTTTGCGCTACTCCGCGGGGGCGTTAACCTTGCGAAAACTGCGGCTTGAAATGCTGACTGAGTTCTTGTCGGGGTCCTTCGCATTTGCAAATGAATAGCCGTTTGCCGTGTGCACAGTGCCGAACTTAAGACCGTTGGCCGCGGCTTCGGCGATGAATGCCTGCAGATCTTGGACATGAAACGAAAGCTTGACCCCAACCTGCCCGAGCTTGCTGGATGTAGCAGCCTGATGGATCAGAATGTCCGCTCCACCATGGGGCGCACTCAACTCAATCAGGCCTTCAATGACCTCGCCCGAAGTCTCGAAACCGAAGTGCTTCGCATAGAAGCGAGCCGTCTTCTGCATGTCGCGAGCGTAGATGATGACTGTTCCAAGGGATGACTTCATGGGTCGGTTTCACCTTCGATTCCGCGGGTGGTTGCTGGCGGTTTTTTCGTTCCCATGTTTGTAGTTGCCCGTGACACGTGCCATCAGCTGCTGCGCCTCTGCCTCAAGGCATTGTTCAACTTCGTCCACGAAGTCGATGGCGTCTGTGCCACGAAGCGTTGTAGCGACGCGGCCATGGTGCAGCACCTCGGTGTCTCCGTTCTTGCGCTTGCGATACGCAAAACCGAGATATCCTTCAAATAATTCGTTCATCACGACCTCTTCGTGAGTTTGCAGCCGAATACGGAGCGAACCGGGCAAGGCACCACGCCGTTGGCGCTCCGCTTGAGCAAGGGCTAGGCAGCACTGCAGGTGGTTCGATCAGAGATGTGATTGATCCCGTCCGACGTAGGTACAGTCCCCAGTTCAAACGGGTTAACACCATCCAGGCACGCAACGTTGTATCCAAAACTGTTCGGGTCTGATCGTCGTTGATGGTGGGTGTAGATGCCGCAGTGGCCGCAGAAGTAGTGCCGTGCGGTCATCGTACCGAACTCGTAGACTTTCAGGTCCTGCGCGCCCTGGACAACTCTCAGTGCCGTCAGAGGCACTGACGACGCGATGGCGCCCCTTCTCTTGCATATCGAGCAATCACAACGCCTTGGATCGATAACCCCGTTTGGCAGGTCCAGCTCGAGCACGACGCGTCCGCAGTGACATGACGCCTTGTGCGTTGCCTGAATCGTTGTCGATCCGATCTTTTTGAAGGTGGTCATAGCTTTGCTTTGCGGAAGTCTGCGCTGAATTCTGAGAGTCCCGAAAAACTCTGCAGTTTGCATCGGGCGATTTTAGGCGTTTGACAGTAGGAGGCGCGGCCCCTGTCCCAATCTCTGCCCACATCACCAAATTGCTATCAATTATGTAGCGATATGTGATTATTCCACGAGGGCTACCGGCCGATTTTGCTTATGAAGCCTGCCCGGAATACCGGCGCAGACGCCCCATCCGCCAGGCCGCCAGTGCCACGATTCCGGCCAGCGTCAAGCCCGAGAGTTGAATCGCGGATGTCACTCCCACCGCATTCACCAGTGCCCCTGCCGCCACACCCGATAAGGCAGGCACGACTTGCGAAGTGATGGAGTACATGCTCATGACCCGCCCGCGAATGGCCATTGGGGCCTGGGCCTGGATGCCGGAGACCACCAGACTAATGACCATGCCGCCAGCGATACCCACGCACGCCAGTGTGGCGGCGGAAAGCGCCACGCTGGCGATCTGGCCCAGTGACGCAAAAACCAGGTACGTGGCGATGATGCCTGCAAAAATGACCAGCCCGTGGTGCACGCGGCGGGCCAGCACCAGTGCGGTGATGCCGCCGGTGATGAGGGACAGGGCCATCAGCCCCAGGTAGGCACCGCGCTGCAGTTCGCTCAAGTGCAACACCTCGCGCGCCAGCTTGGGCAGCAAAATTTGCAGCGGCCCGGTCATGGCATAGGCCAGCACGGCTGCCAGCATCAACTGCTTGAGCAACGGGTCGGCACCGACCACCCGAAAGCCCTCGCCGATATCGGCAAGCACTGAGTTGCCGCTGGGCGTGGCGTTGGCTTGCGTGCGCAGGTTGGCAATCATCAAAGATGCCAGCACAAAGCCCGTAGCAGCCAGCGCAATGACAGCACCCCAACCCGCGCGGCTGCGCACCAGCCCGATCAGCAGCGGTGCCAGGCCAAAGCCCACCAGCACCTGCAGGTTGAAGATGATGGTGGCCGGGCGCAGTTCTTCTGGCCGCGCCATTTGTGCCAGCGTGGTCAGCCGTGCAGGGCCAACGAAGGACCAGGCCAGGCCACCCAGAAAAGCACCACCTAGCACCCATCCCACACGCGCTTCCGCGCTGGCGCCACTCTGCGCCCACCACAGGCAGGCCAAGCCGGCCAGAAACAGGGCTTGCGCGCCGTGGATGACGCGGTGCGGAGGCACGCGGTCGCAGACCACGCCGGCAAACCAGCCAAACACAATGGAGCTGCCAAAGGCCAGACCAAAGCCAATGCCCGACAGAAGATCCGAGCCCACCGCCTCTTGCAGGTAGAGGATGACGGTGTAGTTGAACATGTGGCCGGCGGTAAACGCCAGCAGGCAGGACACAAAAAAAGCGCCCAAGCGGCCCATCATCGCGCGGCACCCTCAGGATTCAGCTGGATGAAGGTCGGTTGGTAGTCTTCAATGTGCCAGGACGGAAAGCTGCCGTTGGTCAACAGCACACGACCATCTTCGGTGAACTCTACATCGCGGGTGAACGTGGCCTTGCGCGGCAGCGGGAAGTGGGTCCACTGGTTTGATGCAATGTCCAGCCGGTGCACGCCATCGGAGTTGGTGCCGGTGACCCAGAGCTGGTGGCGCTTGCGGTCCACGTTCAACGAATACGGCGTGTCGCTGCCCAGGGGCTGCACCGGCAGATTGAAGGTAGTGAATTTTGCCGCCTTGGGCTCATAGCGCAGCACGGCCGACTCACTGAACATACCTATCCACAGATTGCCATCGCGGTCAGCGCGCAGGCGCCGGGGGTTCTTCAGCGGGGTTGCGATCATCGTGATGACGCCGGTAGTGGGGTCCAGCGAGGCGATCTCGTTGGTGTGCAGGCGCGCAACCCAGACCTTGCCGTCGGGTGTGACCTCGATGCCGTAGGGCAGAGGCACGCCGGTGGAGTTGTGGTCAATCTTCACCCAGTTGGTCACCGGGATGCCCCAGCCAATCAGCTTGAAGAAGAAGGGCGTCATCTTGACGGTCATCTTCTCCATGAAGGATCGAAACGGAAGATCGTAGGTAGTGAACTTGTCTGCCGAGCGGTCATACATCGCGATCTGATTGCTCAGGGCCAATGTGAACCAGACGCGGTTCTTGGCATCCATGCGCACCGTGTGTGGGTAGAAGCCGCTACCGATTTCGTGGTTGGTAAATTGCTTGGTCTTGGGGTCAAACTCGATCAGTCGGCGCTGGTACGAGGGTGTTATGAAGATGTGACCGTCAGCGGGCGCTTCCACCAGTGAGTGGATGCCCTGGTAGGTCTCGTGCTTGGGGAAGTCGCGCAAACGCCCGGCCAGCAAGCCACCAAGGTTGTCGCCCGGTTGTGGTGGAACCTTGTAGACGGTGTAGGCGCCGGTTTGGGTGTTGATTTCGTACAGGCGGTCCTGCAGGTTGTCGCCCACGTAGACCAGGCCGTTGCTGTGCTGCACAAAGTCGTGCATCTGCGAGAAACGGTCACCAATAGCCAGCTCGGAGACGCTGGCCTTTGCCAGCTCGGGGACCCAAGGGGTGCCTGCCGGAACTTTCTCAGGATGGGCGTTGATGTCCTTCCAGTGGGCCTCCAGCAGGGCGGGCATTTCTTTTTGTGCCTCACTGGACAGACGCGCGCCGTAGCGCACCATGCGCTGAATGGTGGTGGCCCACTCCGTGGCGCTGCGATCGCGGCGCAGGAAGGCGGAGCCCTGCTGGTGGCAGAAGCCGCACTGCGCCATGAATTCCTTGCGCAGGTCATCGCGGCCGGCCAGCAGCGTGGAGGTCCAGGCGTTCGATGGACGCTGCTCAGCCAGAGCCTTGGGGTCGGATTCAACCGCCATGCGCCATGACGCGGGTTTGCCCAACGCGGTGGGTTCAATCAGTGCGTCCTGGTAGCCAGGCTTGCGCAGCCGCACCCGGTAGTCACCAGGCGCGTCCGGCAGGCGCACGCGACCTTGTGCATCGCTGAAGCGGGTGTGCTCAAACGTGCCCTGTTGGAGTTTGCCGGACGCGGCGTAGCCATTGTCGGAATCGTCGATGGCGGCGCTCTGTGTGGTGGTGCGTGTCACCATCACCAAGGGCAGGGGCTTGCCGTCGGGTCCGGTGACGGTGAAGTCGGCGGCGTGAGCGTTGGCCAGTGCCATGCCCAGCATCAGCGTGCCCATTTCCAAGGTCTTATTAAAGGCATTTTTCATGGTGCGGAGTCTCCAGGTTCAGGGTCTTGTGATTGGAAAAATTTCGGCCTGCAGGCGCCGTTTCATGATGGCGGCATAGCGCGTGGGCCACAGGCGTGACAGCCACCACGCGGCCTTGGCCGTGAAGCTGAAAAGCAGCAGGGTCTTGCGCTGATGTGCCGCCTTCAGGATGGCGGCTGCCACCTCAGCAGGTTGTGTTGTCGCGCCCGTGGTCTTGCGCGCGTAGGCAGCCGTTTGACCGTCGGCACCCAGCGCGGCGCGGTCGATACCGGTCTCAATGAACGACGGGCAGACGATGAGCACATCTACTCCGTCGTCTTCCACCTCGGTGCGCAGGCTGTCAAAAAAGCCGTGCAGTGCATGTTTGCTGGCGGCATAGCCAGTGCGCCCGATCAGAGGTGAGAACCCGGCCACGCTGGAAACGACAATCACCATGCCTTTGCGCTGACGCAAGTTGGCAATGGCCGCGTGTGTGCAATGCACCGCACCAAAGAAGTTCACCTCCATGACCCGTCGCAGCACATCAACCTGGGTGTCGGAAAAGGCGCTGCGGTGGGCGATGCCGGCGTTGTTGATGAGTACATCAGTGCCACCAAAGCGGGAGGTGGCTTGCGCGATGGCTGCCTCGCACGAGGGTAGTTGTGTGACGTCGCAAACGGCAGTTAACAGTGAAGGCGCTTGACTGGGTGTATCGGTGAAGATTGACTGTTGCAGGGCGTGCAGTGCCTGCAAATCTCGATCCAGCGCCACAACGCTCGCACCTGCTTGCAAGAACACACGCACCAGTGCCTTACCCAAGCCTCCACCTGCACCCGTGATCACCACGCATTTGCCATTGAAGTTGCGTATGCTCATTGGCCTGCCAAGCCTTGCTTCTCACGGGCAACACGGTAAATGTCGAACACCTGAGCAGACGTGTAGGTGGGCGTGTAGCCAAACACGGTTTTGAGCCGAGCGTTGAGCAGCACCGGGCGGTATCGCAGAAAGTCCAGTTGTTCTGGACCGTATTGCGTCAGACCCAATGGCTTCAAAATTGATAGCGCTCCACGCAGTAACCACGAGGGCAAACGCCGTGTTTTTTTGCCAAGGCGCTGTGCAATCTCATGGATGGTCAGCGCGCCGTCCCCCGCCACGTTGTAGATGCCAGCCGGGCCATCGGACACAGCGCGCAGGATGATGCCGACAACATCCTGGTCCCAGATGAACACAAAGGGGCTGTCGGAGCCGCGAATGGCCAACAGGCGTGGCTTCTCGAACATGTCGGTGATCTGGTTGCGCACCGTGGGGCCGAGGATGGTGCCTATGCGCAGCACGACTTGTTCCAGCGCCGGGTGCTTATTGCGGTAGTCCGCCAGCATTTCCTCGACCAGGCGCTTGTGGTTGGAATAGGCAAATACCTCGTTGCCGCGCACCGGCATGTCTTCCGTCAACCAAGGTGCGTTGTCCGCGTGGTAGCCATAGGCCGCGCCACTGCTGGACACCACGATGCGCTTCACGCCGTGCTGCACACAGGCCTGCAGCAGCTTGCGCGT
>CAINUX010000135.1 GCA_903853895.1 uncultured beta proteobacterium
CGTTTGATCGACAAAAAGGGTATCGATGTTGTGCTCGCAGATCTGCGCGCACGTGGCCAGGCATAAGGAGCAGAACCATGGCAACCAAAGGCGGACGCGAAAAAATCAAGCTGGAATCCACAGCCGGTACTGGTCATTTCTATACGACCAGCAAAAACAAAAAACTCATGCCCGAGAAAATGTTGATCAAGAAATTTGATCCCAAAGCTCGCAAGCATGTGGACTACAAGGAAATGAAGCTGAAGTAATTCAGGTTCTGCTTCTTGCAAGAAGGCCCGCTTTTTTGGCGGGCTTTTTTACGTCTGTACCTTTGTAGACACAGCTTCCTTCTCTCGCCCGCCGCTGGTGAGGGGCAGGCCTTTTGCTTCGTGTCCCCCGCCCTTCGGGCTCCTCCTTTACCTACGCAAAAGACCTGCCCCTCACCAACTGCTGGAGTGACTGGCGCACTAAGGGCTTGCAAATTCAATATCCGGGGCACCCCAACTCGCCCCAAGATCAGTCGGGCTATGGGTTTTGCGCAGGGAAAGGAGGAGCCCGCGCAGCGGGCGGGGGACACGGAGCAAAACGCATAGCCCGACTGATCTGGAACAAGCAAGACGCCCGGACTCTCAGCACGAAAGGAAGCCCGCAAAAAACGGGCTTTCCTGAAGACGCTTTGAAGGGTCTACTAAACGTGAGCAGCCCGCAGCCGCATAGAGAACTCGCGCAGTGCAGCAATGCCGCTCTCTTCCGCGCGATGGCACCAGGCTTGTAGGTCTGAGGTCAACTGCTCACGCGACACAGATGTGTTGAGCCACATCTGGCGCAGCTCTTCGCGCATGGTGACCATCTTGTCCAGCATGGGCGACGCCGCGCGAGCCCTGGCCAGCTCGTCTGCCGCATGCGCGGGAACCTTCTCCACATCCCGGTGCATCCATCGCTTGGCCGCCTTGATGACAGCCGCATCGGCACTGCGCGCACGCATGGCCGCCAGTTCGACCCGCGCGGCAAGGCGCATGTCTTTGGCGTAAGTCGCCATCAATTCATAGCGGTTGGCGATCAACGCCTCAAGGGTTTTTTCGTCAGCCACCAGGCGAATGGCGCCAAAGGCGGCCTTGGGCGGGCGCTTCTTGACTTTTGCCAGACCCACGGCTTGCATCGCGCGGATGTATACCCAGCCGATGTCGAACTCGTACGGTTTCACCGACAACTTGGCGGACGTGGGATAGGTGTGGTGGTTGTTGTGCAACTCTTCACCGGCAATCAGAATGCCCCATGGCGAAATATTGGTACTGGCATCGGGCGCCTCAAAATTGCGATAGCCCCAGTAGTGGGCTGCGCCATTGATGATGCCCGCGGCCATCACTGGTGTCCACATCATTTGCACCGCCCACACCGCCAAACCAGCGACACCGAACAACGCAACGTCAATCAACAACATCGATACAACGCCCATCGTGGAAAACCGCGTATATAGCTTGCGCTCCAACCAGTCGTTGGGCGTGCCATGGCCATAGCGGGCCATGGTCTCCGGTTTGGCAGCTTCCGCCCGGTACAGCTCATAGCCCTGCAGCAGCACCGTTCTGATGCCATGAACATGGGGACTGTGCGGGTCTTCAGGTTGCTCGCATTTGGCGTGGTGCTTGCGGTGGATGGATGCCCACTCCTTGGTCACCTGCCCGGTCGTCAACCACAGCCAGAAGCGGAAAAAGTGAGAAGCGATCGGGTGCAGGTCCAGCGCGCGATGCGCCTGGTGGCGGTGCAAAAACACGGTCACGCTGATCATGGTGACATGCGTCAAAGCAAGAGTGACCAAGACAATTTGCCACCATTGCAACCGCCACATGCCATGGGCCAGCCAATCAATGGCTGCACTGAAAACCGACCAATCCGTTACCTGCATATTCCAGTTTCCTTCTCAACGACCTATCATTATTTCTTTTGCCAGACGGCTGCAAAAAAACCGTCTGTCGCGTGGCGATGCGGCCACAAACGCAAATACAGCTGGTTATTGTCGCCACCACTGCACAGGCTGGCGGCGGCTTCAACCTTCAATTCAGCCAACACTTCTCCAGCCGACAAAGGCATGAAGTCCGGATTGGCGGCCGAGAATGCTTCCGCAATGGCCTCGTTCTCCTGTGGCAATACGCTGCAGGTGGCGTAAACAATACGCCCACCCGACTTCAGCATACGCGACGCGCTTTGCAGAATGGCCGTCTGCTTGACCGCCATCTCTTCCACGGCCTGCAGATTCTGTCGCCATTTCAGGTCCGGGTTGCGCCTCAGCGTGCCCAAGCCTGTGCACGGCGCGTCCACCAGCACCCGATCCATCTTGCCGGTCAGACGCTTGACCCGGTCATCACGCTCATGCGCAATCGCCGCTGGGTGCACATTCGACAAACCACTGCGCTTGAGCCGCGATTTGAAGGCATCCAGCCGGTGCGCCGACGTATCAAACGCGTACAGGCGCCCGGTGCTGCGCATGGCTGCACCAATGGCAAGCGTCTTGCCACCGGCACCGGCGCAAAAGTCGGTCACCATCTCGCCGCGCTTGGCGTCCAGCAGCATGGACAACAACTGCGAGCCTTCGTCCTGCACCTCAAAATCGCCGCGCATGAAGGCTTCATTCTTGTTAAGTGCGGGCTTGCCGGCGATTCGCAAGCCCCATGGGGAAAATGGCGTGTTGACGGCCTTGATGCCGGCCTTAGCCAGTTCCTTTTGTACATCGGCGCGCTTGGCCTTGAAGGTATTGACGCGCAAATCCAAGCCAGCGCCCAGGTTCAGTGTCTCCACCATGGGCCAGAATTCGGCGCCCAGCTGATCCTTGAGCGGCTGTACCAGCCACTCGGGCAGGTTGTGGCGGTGGCGCTCCATCAAATCGTTGGGGCTGACCTTTTCACACTGGTCCAGCCAGTTGATTTCCTGCTCGGTCAGGGCACTGCGCAAGAAGTCACCGGGACCGTAAAAGCCCAGAATCGCCAGCCGCCGCTCCTTGGGGCCGCTGCCCGAGGGTGCCAGGTGGTCAAACAACAATTTCTTGCGCAGCACGGTGTACACCGTCTCGGCCATGGTGGCCCGCTCACGCGGACCCAGCCCACGGTTGTCGCGGAAAAAACGCGACACGATGGCGTCGGCGGGGTGGTCGAATTTGAGGGTGAGCCTTACGAGTTCGGCGCAGGCGTCTAAAAGAGCTTTTGGGTGCATAAGCTACGATTGTCCCATGAGCCGCCGGGCCGCCCCAAGGCGAATACCCCAGCGCACAGCGCGAAGGCACGTAAATGCATATTGAAAACCTCCCTCCTTTGACCCCAACCCCGCCCGGCCTGTACCGCCACTACAAGGGGAATTTGTACGAAGTGCTGGACACCGTGCGACACAGCGAAACCCTGGCACCCATGACCCTGTACCGCGCCTTGTATGGCGAGCGCGGGCTGTGGGTCCGACCGGCGGCCATGTTTGCCGAAAACGTGGTGATTGACGGCGTCGAACAAGCCCGCTTTGCCAGACTCGCGGATCACGCTGCTGCGTCGACGTCTTAGTTCACGCGGATTTACCGGGCATTTACCTCCGTGCATGCCGATGAAACGCAGCACAGTGATAGTGGGCCCTTCACCGCGGTTGGGGTGCTGTTGCACCCGGTGCAACGCCGCGGTGCCATCGACCATCTGGAGTTCTTGCCACCATGAAACCGTATTTGTGGGTACTGACCGCCTTCGTCTTCATCTCGTCTTTTTTTAATGGTGCCTGACCTCTCTCGAAGACAGTGAGGCCAGCAGCCGCCAGCTGTACCAGAACCTGCTGCCGGACCAAAAACATGGCGAATACGCGCCTGGGCGCCTTCCTGGCACCGCTGCTGCGCGGGTGAACACCCTGCTCGGCAGGTTCAGCCAGTAAACCAGAACAAACTTCGCCGAGACGGCCCTGCCGTAGGCTCCCAGGGAGCGGCGACTCCAAGGGCCTGCAAAGCAAAAATATTACCCAAATTGGGTATTATCTAATACGACAAGGGTATTTTCACGAAAAAAACGGCATCTAGCCCTCGTGGAATATCAATAGTTTGCTACATATTTTGTAGCAAACCAGCAATCGCTCGCGGGTAGATCACGTGCTCCTGTGTCAGTACCCGGGCCGCCAGAGCCTCCGCCGTATCACCGGGCAGCACCGGAACCACGGCCTGCGCCAGGATGGGGCCATGGTCCAGTTCGGCGGTGACCTGGTGCACCGTCACACCGGCAAATTGGCAGCCCGCGTCAATGGCGCGCTGGTGCGTGTGCAATCCCGGGAAGGCGGGCAACAGCGAGGGATGGATGTTGAGCAAGCGCCCTGCGTAGCGGCCCACAAAGCCTGGCGTCAGGATGCGCATGAAGCCCGCCAGCACCACCAGCACCGGCGCACCGGGCGTATCGAAGCGGTCGATCAGTGCGGCCAGCGCGACGTCAAACTCCTCGCGAGAGGCAAAGGCCTTGTGGTCCAGCACCTCGGTGGCAATGCCCTGCTCGCGGGCAAAGACCAGGCCTTTGGCGTCAGCCTTGTTGCTGATCACCGCGGCAATCCGGGCACCCAACCGTTCGGCCCATGCCTCACGTTGGGCCGTTCTTACGATGGCCGCCATGTTGGAACCGCCGCCTGAGATCAAAATTACGATGTTCTTCATGTCGGCGGGAATTATCGCCGGGGTGGCGCTGCCCGCATGCGCCACCGCACGATGCGCTCCTCGCCGCAACATTCACAAAATCCACATCGACCATGAAAGACGACGCCTATGCCTACAACTTTGACCAGCAAGGCCCGATGGCCAGCCTCAGTATTGAAGGCACCAGGATTTCGCCGATCAAGAAGCGCTAAACCGTAGCGGGGCTAGGACCTGATAATTGCGGCGGTATCCGTAATTGAATCTGAAATGTCCACCATGTCCTCTCTGCCCTCCCCGCTACCGCATCCGTCTATCACGCTGACGGCGATTGAAGCCCGCGTGCTGGCCACCCTGATGGAAAAGGCTCGCACCGTGCCCGACAGCTACCCGTTGTCGCTCAACACCCTGATGCTGGGCTGCAACCAGAAGAGTAGCCGTGAGCCGCTGATGAATGTGACCGAAGCCGAGATCGCCACGGCGCTGGATACGCTGATGCCGCTGAACCTGGTGCGCGAAACCAGTGGCAGCCGGGTGGCCCGCTATGAGCACAACTTTCAGCGCGGTGTGGGCGTGCCCGAGCAGTCAGCCGTGCTGCTGGGACTGCTGATGCTGCGCGGACCGCAAACCGCCGGTGAACTGCGCCTGAACGCCGAGCGCTGGTACCGCTTTGCCGATATCTCATCGGTCGAAGGCTTTCTGGAGGAAATGCAAGACCGCTCGGTGGAAAAAGGCGGGCCGCTGGTAGTCAAGTTGCCCCGCGCCAGCGGCGCCCGTGAACAGCGCTGGGCGCACCTGCTGTGTGGTGCGGTGGACACCCTGCAAACCGGTGCGAGCCGGTCCACAGAAGGGCAAGCTGGCAGCAACACCCATGAGCGCATCGACCGGCTGGAGGCCGAGGTGGCGAGCCTGCGGGCGACGGTCCAGCGACTGTGCGAGGAACTGGGTGTCTCCCAGTCAAACCCGATCTAGGGTCCGCTCGGCCCGTTGGTGCCGGCGCCCATTCGCACGGAGCCCTGAGTCTCCAAAAGCTTCCACTATTTCTTGTATACGCCCGACCCCACGAACGTATTGCCTACGCGTTCGACATAAACCACTTTGTCATCCATCTTTTCTGTCACCGGATTGCGAAACTTGAATGACTCCGACCATCCCTTTCCTTTGGTCTTGGACAACTCCACCAATACTTGAATGATGAGCTTGCCATCGGGGTCTTTCAGCCCGATTAAATCTTTACCGACCAACTTGGGATTGGCGCCGTGTGCCAGGTTTTTCCCGTTCAAGTCGTAGGCGAACACGTAAAGGTCGCGGTCCTTGAAAGTCTTGCCATTGGTGAATTCCTCATAAGCCTTCTCAGGTCCGTTGGCGGCAATATACGCAACTGCCTTCTTGACCATGGCCTCCGCTTCGGCGGGCGTTCCCTGGTCAGCAGCGAAGGCGGCACCGGTCATCATCAGGCTCAGGGCGGTCGCCCCAAGAGCGGCCTTAAAGAAGGAGAACAAATGCATGGTTGGGACCTCATGATTGGTGAATGGTTAGATCACGCACAACCCAGACCCATATCAGGAAGGGTGTACCTACTCAGTCTAGGTTTACCGAGTAAGGCTGCCAAAGGGGATTACCCTTGAAACCCCACGTAAAACCCGCGCGAAACGCACTGCCTGCTTGCTCAGGTGTCACAACCTGGACAGAGTTAACCGAACGATCGTGCTAAAAACCGGTATGTCTACTTGGAGATTTATTGATGGACTTGGCATTTACCCCTGAAGAGCAGCAATTTCGCGAAGACATTCGCACCTGGGTGGGTGCCAACCTGCCCGCCGAGATTGCCCACAAAGTGCACAACGCCCTGCACTTGACGCGTGACGACATGCAGCGCTGGGCCAAGATTTTGGGCAAAAAAGGCTGGCTCGGTCACGGCTGGCCCAAGGAATTTGGCGGCCCCGGCTGGAACTCGGTGCAAAAACACCTGTTCGAGGAAGAGTGCGCCCTGGCCGGAGCGCCCCGCGTGGTGCCATTTGGCCCCGTCATGGTGGCCCCGGTGATCATGGCCTTTGGCACACCTGAACAACAACAACGCTTCCTGCCCGGCATCGCCAGCGGTGAAGTCTGGTGGAGCCAGGGCTATAGCGAACCCGGCTCGGGCTCCGACCTGGCATCCGTCAAGTGCCGCGCCGAACGCCAGGGCAACACTTTCCTGGTCAACGGACAAAAAACCTGGACCACGCTGGGCCAGTACGGCGAGTGGATTTTCTGCTTGGTGCGCACCAGCACCGAGGGCAAGCCGCAGACCGGCATCAGCTTCCTGCTGATCGACATGAAGTCCCCCGGCGTCACGGTGCGCCCCATCGTGCTGCTGGACGGCGAGGCTGAAGTCAATGAGGTGTTCTTCGACAACGTGGTGGTCCCCGCCGAAAACCTGATTGGCGAAGAGAACAAGGGCTGGACCTATGCCAAGCACCTGCTGAGCCATGAGCGCACCAATATTGCCGACGTGAACCGCGCCAAGCGCGAGCTGGAACGCTTGAAGCGCATTGCCAAAACCGAAGGCCTGTGGGACGACACCCGCTTCCGCGACGAAATCGCCAAGGTGGAAGTGGACGTGGTGGCATTGGAAATGATGGTGCTGCGTGTGCTGGCCGCCGAGAAGTCGGGCAAGAATTCGCTGGACATTGCCGGCCTGCTCAAGATCCGCGGCAGCGAGATCCAGCAACGCTACAGCGAGCTGATGATGCTGGCCGCCGGCCCCTTCGCTCTGCCCCTGATCCGCGAAGCCATGGAGGCCGGCTGGCAAGGCGACGCCGCCGCCGGCGCCCTGGGCGGATTCCCGGGTGGTGTAGTGGCCAATGCGCCGCTGGCATCGACCTACTTCAACATGCGCAAGACCACCATTTACGGTGGATCGAACGAAGTGCAACGAAATATCGTTGCGCAGACAGTTCTGAGCTAGTCAGCTCAGAACCGCAACGACTTTCGTTTTACGAACAACACCGCTCCCCCGAGCCCCCTCCGCGAGGGAGCTCCAGCAAGAGCTTCGCTAGATTGAGGAGATTGAGATGGATTTTGATTTTTCTGACGACCAGGTACAACTCGGCGACGCCGTGCGCAAATGGGTGGACAAGGGTTACACCTTCGAGCGCCGCCGCGCTGCCGAAAAGGCAGGCGGCTTTGACCGCGCAGCATGGAACGAACTGGCAGAGCTGGGCCTGTGCGGCCTGTATGTGCCCGAAGCCGATGGCGGCCTGGGCATGGGCCCTGTCGAAGGTATGGTGGTCATGGAGGAGCTCGGACGCGGCATCGTGCTCGAACCCCTTGCCCAGTCTCTGATCGCCGGCGGCGTGCTGGCCGGATATGCGGACGCCGCCACCAAGGCTTCCTGGCTGCCCAAAATCGCCAGTGGCGAAGCCCTGGTGGTGCTGGCCTACCAGGAGCGCGCAGCCCGCTACAAGCTTGATGTGTGCGAGGCAAAAGCCACGCAAGCCCCCGGCGGCTATGTTTTAAATGCTATAAAAAGTGTAGTACCCGTGGGCGACCAGGCCGATGCCTTCATCGTGCCCGCCAAAATCAACAGCCAGCTGGCGCTGTTCCTGGTGGAGCGCCAGAGCGCTGGTGTGACCACGCGCGGCTACGGCACGCAGGACGGCAGCCGCGCCGCCGAAGTCAGCCTCAAGAATGCGCCTGCCACGCTGATCACCCAGGACGGCTTGACAGCACTGGAGCATGCCGTGGACATTGGCATTGCAGCTGCCTGCGCCGAGGCCGTGGGCGTCATGGACAAGACCATGGCCATCACCGCCGAATACATGAACACACGCAAACAATTTGGCGTGGTCATCAGCAGCTTTCAGGCCCTGCGCCACCGCGCCGCCGACATGAAGATGCAACTGGAACTGGCCCGCTCCATGAGCTACTACGCCAGCCTTAAATTGAACGCCCCGGCGCCCGAGCGCCGCGCAGCGCTGGCTCGCGCCAAATACCAGCTGGGCACCAGCATGCGTTATGTGGGCCAGCAAGCGGTGCAACTGCATGGCGGTATCGGCGTGACGGAGGAATACATCGTCAGCCACTACTTCAAGAAGCTCACCCAGCTGGAAATCACGTTTGGCGACACCCTGCACCACCTGAGTGAAGTCTCAAACCGCATGCAAGACACAGCCGGCGTATTTGCCTGACGAAAAACCGCACTGCGGCCGACAAGAAGGGCCCTCCATCACTATGATGGAGGGCCCTTCTTGCTTCTTGACCAATCATGCGCACCGTATGCTGCACGCTTGCACTGATTCTTACCCTGCACAACGCCATGGCCATTGATCTAACCACGCTCTGGGACTTCAGCAAACCCGAAGCCAGCGAAGCACGGTTTCGCGCGGCACTGAATGGCGCGTCGCAAGACGAGGCCTTCATCCTGCAAACCCAGATCGCTCGCACGCTTGGCCTGCGAAAGCAATTCGACTCTGCCCGCGAGACGCTTGCCTCGCTCGAACCCCGTTTGTCGGGTGCCAGTGCAGAAGCGCAGGTGCGCTACCACCTGGAGCTGGGGCGCAGCCTTGAGTCCGCGACCCACCCTCCTGACAATCCACCTGCAAACCGGGAGGCCGCACGCAACCATTTCATGCAAGCCTTCTCGCTGGCGCAAAGTGCGGCGTTGGACTACCTTGCCATCGATGCCCTGCACATGATGCCCTTCGTCGACACCGAACCCGCACAACAACTCGCGTGGAATGAAAAGGCTATTCGCTATATGGAGCAGTCCACGCAACCCGATGCCAAACGCTGGGAGGCCTCACTGCGCAATAACGTAGGCTATGCCAGGCATTTGGCAGGCGACTATGGCGAAGCACTGCGCCAGTACCAACTGTCATTGGCGGCGCACGAGCGTGCGGGCAACGCCAGCAGCGTGCGCATTGCCCACTGGATGATCGCCAGCACTTACCGCGCCCAGAAGCGCTTTGATGAGGCCATCGCCATCCAGCTGCGTCTGGAGCGGGAGTGGGCTGCAGCGGGTGAACCCGACCCCTATGTTTTTGAAGAGCTCGAACACCTGTATCGTGCCACCAACGACGAGGAAAAGGCCAACCTGTACCAGGCCAAACTGAAAGCACACACTCCTCAGTGATACGATGGTTTTCGGTACGTGAACCCGAACACACAGGACACACTATGGCATCCGGAAAAATCTTGGTAGCGCAAGGTGGCGGCCCTACCGCCGTCATCAACCAGTCGCTGGTCGGCGTGGCGCTGGAGGCGCGGCGCTTTCGTGACATTGAGCATGTATACGGTGCGCGCCATGGCGTGCGCGGCATCATCAATGAAGACTTTGTGCACCTGACCCAGGAGACCAGCCATAACCTGGAAATGGTGGCCAATACGCCGTCCAGCGCACTGGGTTCGACACGCGACAAGCCCGACATCCAGTATTGCCAGGAAATCTTCAAGGTGCTGCAGGCGCACGAGATCGGGCACTTCTTCTACATCGGCGGCAACGACTCGTCGGACACGGTGCGCATCGTCAGCGAAGAAGCGCAGAAAGCCCGCTACCCGCTGCGCTGCATCCACATTCCCAAGACCATCGACAACGATTTGGTCGGCAATGACCACACCCCAGGTTTTCCGTCGGCCGCCCGCTTTGTGGCCCAGGCTTTTGCGGGTGCAAACCTCGACAACGCTGCCCTGCCCGGTGTCTATGTCGCGGTCGTCATGGGCCGCCACGCTGGCTTTCTGACGGCCGCCTCCGCTCTGGGCAAGAAGTTTTCTGATGACGGCCCCCATCTGATTTACATGCCGGAACGCACCTTCGATCTGAACCGCTTTCTGGCCGATGTGAAGGCCACCTATGACCGGCTGGGGCGTTGCGTGATTGCCGTGTCCGAAGGCATCCACGATGCGTCGGGGGCGCCCATTGCCGCCCAGTTGGCCAAAGACCTGGAACACGATGCCCACGGCAACCTGCAGCTCTCCGGCAGTGGCGCATTGGCCGACCTGCTGTGCGAAGAGATCAAGAGCAAGCTCGGCATCAAACGCGTGCGCGGTGACACGCTGGGCTACCTGCAACGCTCGTTCATTGGCTGCGTGTCCGATGTGGACCAACGCGAGGCCCGTGAGGTTGGCGAGAAGGCGGTGCAATTTGCGATGTGGGGCACCCGCGATGGCTCAGTTGCCATCAAGCGCACCGGTTTTTACTCGGTCGATTACGAGCTGCTACCGTTGGACGCGGTGGCGGGCAAAACCCGCGTCATGGAAGATGCCTTCATCACGCCCAACGGCACCGATGTGACCGATGCTTTCAGGCTCTACTTACGGCCCCTGCTGGGCTCCGGCATGCCTGACGCCTTCCGGCTGCGCACAAACCCGGTGGCCAAGGTGCTGCGACCCGGCTGACACATTTGAAGGTGCGCGCAATGGGCAAATCCCATTGCATTGCCAAACTGCCCTGCCGGGGCGGGCCCTCTTTTTGTCACGCGCCCCGACAGGTGTTTGCTACTTGGCTGGTGGTGGAACAACCACAATCGGCGAACCACCTCCACCGGTAATACCAGTATTGCCTGTGTTTCCAGTTGCGCCCTGAGCGCCGGTATAACCGGTGTCACCGGTGTCACCGGTGGCGCCTTGCGGCCCCATGGGGCCAGTACATGCGCCCAGGCCGACCAGGGATACCAGCAAAACAGAAGGTATTGCAAATTTCATGGTAGATCCTCTTAGGTTGTCCGCGTCCGATACAGATCGCATACCCACACTGGGAGATCCTGCCGCCTAGCAGGCTGTCCGCCAGCACTTACGCGGCCAGCTGCAGATCGTTGCCAACCAAGATTTTGTCCAGCGCACGCCCGACGATGGCTTCGCTATCGAGTACACGCATGCGTCCCCCGCGCAGCATCGCCGCCACTTCGCGTTCGGAGCGAACAAAGGCATCAAAGCCGTCGCGATTGGTGAACAGCAGGCGTGTGCGCATGGGACTCACCCAGCTCAGTTTGCTGCGAATGGAGGTACCCGGCTCGATCGATACCTCAAACCACATGCCACGCTGAAACGCCTGTGCCTGAGCGTCATAGGTATCCAGCGATCCAAACTGGCGCGCAGCGCGGCGTTCGTCAAGCTGCTGCATGGCGACCTGCCCCTCGCGGTTCTCCAGTGCGGCCGAACCGGTGTCCAGCGGCATGGATTGCGTCAGGCGGATAGCCAGCGTGTGGGTAGAGATCAGCCGGCGCGTAAACGTGGCACGGGGCTTACCGTTCCACTCAATGGTGTCCAGGCCGGCATTGAGGTGGCGCACCATGTCGGGCAATATTGCAACCAGCTCGCGCCGTTCGTCGGAGGATGTCTTGGGTTGTATGGACCAGATCAACTGCTCCATCGTCTTGGTGGCTTGCGCATAGTTGGCTTCGCGGGTGGTCTCGTCCATCCAGGCACGGGCCATCACTTCGCGCCACTGGGTAGTCAAAAACGGTAGCAAGAAGGGAGAAACTTCCTGTTGGCCTGACAGTGCCTGGATGCGCTCATGGATCAGCTCGTCGGCCTGCTCCAGTGCATGCTCCCAGGCCTCGCCCTTGTGCTCCTTTTGCGCGACCGGCTCTACCCGGATTTGTGCCTGCTGCTCGGACTCAAACAGAAACTCGGTAAATTCCCGCAACAGGTCTACAAACAGGGCAAGGTCGTCTTCAAACTCGGTCAACACCCGCTGCACCGTGTGCTCTATGCGCTGGTAGAGGGGGTCCTGTTCTCCCTTGTCCGGGGCCCAGGCCACCGAGGCCCCCGCCAGCGTGTCCACCAGGCGGCGCGCAGGGTGCTGGTCGGACAGGAAAAAGTCGCGGTCGATCATGGCCGCCTTGAGCACCGGGATCTGCAGTCGCCCGATGATGAATTTCATCTGGATCGGTATCGCCTGGTCGGCAAACACGAAGTCAAACACCTCGGCCAGCGCATCCACGGTGCCACGGTCAAGCTCCGGGGCATGGCGGATCTCGTCGCGGTCGCGCATCTGGCGCAGCACGTTGTGCCCGCCCAGATCCTGGCCTTCAGACCACTGCTGCGGGCCCGCCGCACTGGCTCCTGCCTGCAGATTGCCCAGGTAGCCCATCAACGCCGGGCTGGCTTCGGCAAAATTGGGGCGCGTCGGGATTTCGCTGTCACTGTCGGTATCCACCGGATTCTGTGGGTTACCGCTGCTGCGTGCACCCAATCCCAGGCGTTGCAAAAACTGACGGGCGTGCGCAGCAACGGTGCGCCCCGCGTTGTCCAGCGACGACCAGGCAGAACGCTGCCCTCCGTCGCCGTGCGCCAAGCCTGCCCGGACCGACTCACCCGCGCCCAAGGGTGCCGGTCGGGACTGCAGGGGCGCGTTGCCGCTGTTGCCAGTGGACGCCGGTGTCAACGGCGCGTGGGCGCTGTTGCCATGCTTGATGCGCATCGTGCGCTGGGCCGGCACACCGGCCTTGACCAGGGTTTCGTTTAACTCGGTATACAGCGGCGCCAGATCCAGCCATGAGCTGGGGGCCAGTGACTGGACCAGATCCACCGTAGCCTGGGGATCGAGCTCACATTGGTCCCACGCGGTGGCAAAGGCACGCAGCAGTACCAGCGGTTGAAACGGGTTGTCGTGCAGGGAACTGCTTTCGCGTCCGAATAGCACGCTGAGACGCTGAGTGAGCGGCTCCAGAGTGGATTCATAGCGTGCACCGAAACGTTGCGCAATGCGGTCCAGCAGCAGAACACGTTCGACCTCACCCACGTCGAGCAAACTCAAGCTCATGCCGCTCAGCCCAGCGTCGTTGGCGTTGGGTCGGGCAGGTTGCAAGTGTGAAGGCAGGATCGTCGCCAACTCTTCGCTCATTTCGTCGGCAAGGGCCTTTTGCAAGGCTCGGTTGAACTGGGCTGCATACTTGCCCAGCAACAGGTGAGCAGAGCGCAGGTTTTGCCCCTGTCCCAAGGCGGGTTTGTCATCCACCAGCGCCATCAGCCGATCGCGCACCAAGGTCAGCGTCTGGGTCTCTCGCTCGGCGAAATAGGCCAGCGTCTGGGCAATCAGCATGCGTGCCAGCCGCACCGCCTGGCTAGGCGGCGCGGTGCCATTGGGTCTGCCAGGTGGAATGGGGTGTTCGCGATTCACGGTAAAACTTGAGAAAAATCAGATAAGTGCCCGCAGGCGCGCACTTGAACAAGAAGGATTGGAACTACCTGAAGATTGTGGTTCATTTCTCTTTCAAGACGAACCGCTTCGATCAGCATCGCGCGTATTTAGGTCGCGTTTTGGCCGCAAAAGAAGTAAGGAATTGTAACGAGCGGAGCCTTTCAGGCCCCTTGATCAGACGAGGAGTCGCGAAGACTTCGGCACGTGGGCGATCAGGAACTCCATCTGGTCAGCAAGGATGCGGCGGTTGCGCAGGATAAAGTCTTCCCACAGGCTGGGCACATACGGCGCGTACAGCAGCGGCATGTGGGCCTGCTCGGGCGTGCGATGGCTTTTACGGTGGTTGCACGGCTTGCAGGCGGTCACCACATTCATCCAGGTGTCCACACCCTTTTGGGCAAACGGAATGATGTGCTCACGCGTCAGGTCGTGTTCATGAAAACGCTGCCCGCAATAGGCGCACACGTTGCGGTCTCGGTCAAACAACTTGCCATTGGTCAAACCCGGGCGCAGATTGAACGGATTGATGTTGGGCACGCCGCGCGTGCCGATGATGCTGTTGACGCGGATGATGGATTGCAAACCCGTGACCGCATTGTGTCCGCCATGGAACACCGCCACTTCGCCACCTGACTCCCAGCGCACCTCGTCGGACGCGTAGTGAATCACGGCCTGCTCCAGCGAAATCCATGACTGCGGCAGCCCCTGGGCTGACAATTTCAAGACTTTCAAAACACACCCTCCTGAAACGGTTAAATCAACCACCCATCAGAAATGCACATCTCTGCAGCCCTGCACCAGTGGAACCGGCGCGCTGCTACGTCACAATATACCCTCTTTCTGTGACAAATTGGCTTCAGGTGCCGACAACCCGAGCACCGCCTGCTATCAAAAAGATAACAAATTCATGAAAGTTTTTCGCGGCTTCCACCACCCTGGCGTTGCCCCTGCCTGTGCACTGACGATCGGCAATTTCGACGGCGTGCACCGCGGCCACCAGGCCATGCTGGCCTTGTTGCGTGGCGAAGCACAGCAGCGTGGCGTGCCCAGCTGCGTTCTGACCTTTGAGCCGCACCCGCGCGACTACTTTGCCGAGAAGTTCAAGAAACCGGATCTGGCGCCCGCTCGGGTCGGCACCTTGCGCGACAAACTGGACGACCTGGCCAACTGCGGTGTCGACCAGACTGTGGTCCTGCCCTTTGACGCCCGCCTCGCCGCACAGACCCCCCAGATTTTTGTCGACGACGTGCTGGTGCGCGGCCTGGGCGCACGCTATGTGCTGGTGGGCGACGATTTCCGCTTTGGCGCCCAGCGCGCCGGCGACTACGCCTTTCTGGACGCTGCGGGTGACGCCCAGGGCTTTGATGTGGCGCGCATGAACAGCTACGAGGTACACGGTTTACGTGTCTCCAGCTCGGCCGTGCGCGAGGCGCTGGGCCAGGGCCGCATGCAGGACGCGGCACGCTTGCTGGGGCGGCCGTATTGCATCTCGGGTCATGTGGTGCATGGACGCAAACTCGGTCGCACGCTGGGCCAAGACGCACAGCATCCCGCGGGGATGCGGACGCTTAACTTGCGCTTTGCGCACTGGAAACCCGCCGCCAGCGGCATTTTTGCCGTGCTGGTGCATGGCCTGAGCGACAAGCCGCTACAGGGTGTGGCCAACCTGGGCGTGCGCCCTTCGCTGGACCCTAATGATGTGAACGGCGGACGCGTGCTACTGGAGACCCATTGCCTGGATTGGCCCGCCGACCTGGGTCCCGAAGGGGCCTACGGTAAAATCATCCGCGTGGAACTACTGCACAAACTACACGACGAGCGGAAGTACGACGGTCTGGACGCCCTGACACAGGGCATACGCCAGGACTGCGACGACGCGCGCGCCTGGTTCGCCGCCCGAATTTGACCGGGCCGACCACCCGGTCAGCGACGCACCTTGCCCCGCGTCACCTCTTCCCACAAAGAGCTTCGACTTTGCGTCCGGCACCCACCGTGGTGACGGCAAGGCCCCACACGATTTCCTAGATTGAGCACGCCATGACTGACACCACCACAACTCCTGTCGATTACCGCAGCACCCTGAACCTGCCCGACACCTCTTTCCCCATGCGCGGCGACCTGCCCAAGCGCGAGCCAGGCTGGGTCAAAACCTGGAACGAGGAGGGTCTATACAAAAAGCTCCGTGAACACCGCCAGGGCGCGCCCCTGTTTGTGCTGCACGACGGCCCGCCGTATGCCAATGGCAAGCTGCACATCGGCCACGCGCTGAACAAGGTGCTCAAGGACATGATCGTCAAGTCCAAGCAATTGGGTGGCTTTGATGCGCAGTACATCCCCGGCTGGGACTGCCATGGACTGCCGATTGAAAACGCCATCGAAAAACTGCACGGCCGCAACCTGAGTCGTGATGACATGCAGGCCAAGAGCCGCGCCTACGCGACCGAGCAGATCGACCAACAGCGCGAGGACTTCAAGCGCCTGGGTGTGCTGGGCGACTGGGAGCGCCCCTACCGCACCATGGACCCGGCCAACGAGGGCGGCCAAATCCGCGCCTTCAAACGCGTCATCGAGCGCGGCTTTGTGTACCGCGGCTTGAAGCCGGTGTACTGGTGCTTTGACTGCGGCTCCAGCCTGGCCGAATTCGAGATCGAATACGCCGACAAAAAGAGTGACACGCTGGACGTGGCCTTTGAGGCCGCCGACAAGCAGGCGCTGCTGCAAGCCTTCTTCCCTGGCAATCTGGCCGACCACGCGTCGGCGGCACTGGTCGCGTCCCGGCTGGAAGCCAAGTCCGCGTTCATCGTGATCTGGACCACGACCGCGTGGACGATCCCTGCCAACCAGGCGCTCAACGCCCATCCAGAACTGGTCTACGCCCTCGTCGACACGCCGCGCGGCCTGCTGGTGCTGGCCGAAGACCTGGTGGAGAAGTGCCTCGAGCGTTATGGCATCACCGGTACCGTGATAGCCAGCACCACCGGCAAGCAGCTCGGCGGCCTGAACTTCAAACACCCCTTGCACGATGTGGACCCGGGCTATGCCCGCATGGCACCGGTCTATCTTGCCGACTACGTCAGCGCGGTGGATGGCACCGGCATCGTGCATTCGTCGCCCGCCTATGGTGTGGACGACTTCAACAGCTGCGTGGCCCATGGCCTCAAGTACGACGACATCCTGAACCCGGTGCAGGGCAATGGCCAGTACGCTACCGAGTTGCCGCTGTTTGGTGGACTCAACATCTGGAAAGCCTGCCCCGTCATCCTGACGACACTGGCGGACGCCGGTCGCCTGATGGCCACCAGCCCCATCGTGCACAGCTACCCGCATTGCTGGCGCCACAAGACGCCCGTGATCTACCGCGCAGCAGCCCAATGGTTCATCCGAATGGACGAAGGCCCCGGTGTGTTCACGCTGGACAAGGCGCCCAAGACCCTGCGTCAATTGGCGCTGGACGCCATCGAGCAGACCCGGTTCTACCCCGAGAACGGCAAGACCCGCCTGCGCGACATGATCGCCAACCGGCCCGACTGGTGCATCAGCCGCCAGCGCAGTTGGGGCGTGCCCGTGCCCTTCTTCCTGCACAAGGATTCGGGCGAACTGCACCCCAACACCATGGCCATCCTGGACCAGGCGGCGGACATCGTTGAAAAGGGCGGCATTGAGGCCTGGAGCCGCGTGACGGTCGAGGAAATTTTGGGCGCGGCAGATGCGCCTCATTACACCAAGAGCACCGACATTCTGGAGGTGTGGTTTGACTCCGGCTCGACCTTCCAGCACGTGCTGCGCGGCAGCCACAAGGATGCCTATGCCCGCCCCCCATTCCATGCCGAAGGGCCTGAGGCGGACCTGTACCTGGAGGGCCACGACCAGCACCGCGGCTGGTTCCACAGCTCGCTGCTGTTGGGCTGCGCCCTGTACGACCGCGCGCCCTACAAAGGCCTGCTGACCCACGGCTTTGCCACCGACGGCCAGGGCCGCAAGATGAGCAAATCGCTGGGCAACACAGTGGAACCACAAAGCGTGACCAGCAAGATGGGCGCCGAAATCGTGCGCCTGTGGGTGGCCAGCACCGATTACTCTGGCGACCTGAACATCGACGACAAGATCCTGGCGCGCGTGGTGGACACCTACCGCCGCGTGCGCAACACGCTGAAGTTCTTGCTGGCCAACGTCAGCGACTTTGACCCGGCCAAGGACGCCGTGCCGCTGGAACAGATGCTGGAGATCGACCGCTATGCACTGAGCCGCGCCGCGCAGTTGCAGGCCGACATCCTGGCGCACTTCAACGTCTATGAGTTCCACCCCGTGGTCTCCAAACTGCAAATCTATTGCAGTGAAGACCTGGGCGCCTTCTACCTGGACATCCTGAAAGACCGGCTCTACACTACCGGCGCCAACAGCCAGGCACGCCGCTCGGCGCAAACCGCGCTGTGGCAGATTACCCAAACCATGTTGCGCTGGATGGCGCCCTTCCTGAGCTTTACCGCCGAGGAAGCCTGGGCCGTGCTGGGTGCCGCCAACAAAACGCCGACTGCGACCAAAGAGTCCATCTTCATGGACACCTATGTGGCGTTTGATGCGCCCGATGCCGCGCTGCTGGCCAAATGGAGCCGCATCCGCGAAATCCGCGAGGCGGTGAACAAGGACATCGAGACGCTGCGCGCCGATGGCCAGGTGGGATCAAGCCTGCAGGCCAACGTGACGCTGACGGTCAACGCCGAGGACCATGCCCTGCTGTCCAGCCTGGGCGAAGACCTGAAGTTCGTGTTCATCACGTCTGCTATTGATTTGGTAGTGGGTGAGGCAATATCGGCGAGGGTTAGCGCCTCAAATGCAACCAAGTGCGAGCGCTGCTGGCACTACCGGGACGATGTGGGTGCCGACGCAACGCATCCCACCCTGTGCGGCCGCTGCACCAGCAACCTGTTTGGCGCGGGTGAAGCCCGGGTCTGCGCATGATGCGCCGGGAGGCATGAATATGGCACGTACTTTTGGCAAATCGTCTGGCGCCGGCATGCTGCAATGGCTGGGCCTGGCCTTCATCATCCTGCTGGTAGACCAGTTCACCAAGGTGCTGATCCTGGGCTACTACCACCTGGGTGACAGCACCTATGTGACCAGCTTCTTCAACGTGGTACGGGTGCACAACACCGGCGCAGCGTTCTCGTTCCTAGCCGGTGCCTCTGGCTGGCAGCGCTGGTTCTTCACGGTGCTGGGGTTTGTGGCGGCGGCCGTCATCATCACCATGCTTCGGTCACATCCCGGCCAAAAGCTGTTCAGCTTTGCCATGGCCTGTATCCTGGGCGGCGCCATTGGCAATGTGGTGGACCGCATGGCGCATGGCTATGTAATTGATTTCCTGGACTTCCACTGGCGCTGGATGGACCCCGTGTTCCACGGCGGACACTTCCCGGCCTTCAACGTGGCTGACAGCGCGATCAGCATTGGCGCAGCCTGCCTGATTCTGGACGAACTGCTCCGCGTCAAACGAAGCTAGAAGCGCCAGCCGGCTGCAATCAGCCACTCGTTGTAGGTGAAGCTCTGTGACGCCTTGTCGTCTTTGGAACTGGTTCGCACATCGGGCATATTCACGTAGCCAAACTTGTAGGCCGTGCGGAAGAAGAAGTCTTTGAACAAGTCGACTTCCAGACCGCCACCCAAACCGGCGCTGTAGCCGGCCAGGTGAAATTCGTCATTGCGCACACGCCCGACCACCCCCAGCGTGACGTTGCTCTTGGGCACTACCACGCCCAAGCCTGCCAACGCAAAGAGCCGTGTTGGAACACTGGGACCAAAGAGACTCACCGGATACTGTTTTTCCAGTTCCACGCTGATGATGTTTAGACCATCGGTGTGCTCATAGGTCAGGAATTGTTCGGTCAGCACCTGCTGCCCGGTTTGGGTCACGCCCTTGATCTGACCCGAAATCGGCACCGACTGGTCTTGCGCCATGTAGTACTTCATGTGGTCAAGGTTCAGCGCGATGGCGATGTCGCTGGTGTACTGGTAGGCCAGCCGCATATTGGTCTGCGGAATGGTGATCTCGCTGGGGCGCAGGTAGATGCCAAACACATTGGCCCAGGTGGCATCGGTCTGGATGTCGGTGGCCGCCACGTTCTTCAACGTGAAGTTGTGGTCTGCACCTGAAAAACTGATATCTGAATTGGAGTAGTTGGCGCGGTTCCAGCCCCAGTAGATCGACCATTTCTTTGCACTCGCAGCACCTTTCTCGGCGGCAGCGAGGGCACCACCGGCGGAAGACGCCGAGGAACCAGGCGTTTGTGCCCACGCGGCGGACACAACAAAAAGGCTGGCAGCACACAGTGCGACAGCCCGAAGGGTAAAGGGTGAAGTGGACGTCATAGGGGAGCGATTTTACCCGCCCCGCCTACCGCGGCCTCACAGCGTGAGGATCGTACAGCCAGTTGTTTGACGTGCCTCAAGGGCGATGTGCGCCTTCTGCACATCTTCCAGCACAAATCGCTGGTCAATGCGAATCTTCACCTGGCCACCGACCACCACGGCAAACAGGTCATCCGCCATGGCCTGCGTACTTTCGCGGGTGGCAATGTGGGTGAACAGCGTCTGACGGGTCAGGTACAGTGAGCCCTTGGGGCCGAGAATGCCCGGCGCCATGGGCGCGACCGGACCCGATGCATTGCCAAAACTCGCCATCAGGCCAAAGGGTGCGAGGCAGTCCAGCGATTTGTCCCAGGTGTCTTTGCCGACCGAGTCATACACCACCTTGACGCCCTTGCCGCCAGTGATCTCCTTGACCCGCGCCGCAAAATCATCAGTTGCATAATTGATAGCAAACTCTGCCCCATTGGTGAGGGCTAGAGCACATTTTTCGTCAGAACCTGCTGTGCCGATGAGTCGCAGGCCCAGCGCATTCGCCCACTGGCAGGCAATCAGACCGACACCACCGGCGGCGGCGTGGAACAGCACAAAATCACCAGGGTTCAGGCCGCCTTGGGGCAAGGTCTTCTTCAACAGGTATTGTGCCGTCAAGCCCTTGAGCATCATGGCTGCACCGGTATCAAAAGAGATGGCGTCGGGCAGCTTGCACACGCATTTGGCTGGCATGACCCGCAAATCACAGTAGCTGCCCGGGGGCTGGCTGGCGTACGCTGCACGGTCGCCCACTTGCAGGTGGGTCACGCCCTCGCCCACTGCCTCGACGACGCCAGCGGCCTCCATGCCGAGCTGCAGGGGCATGGCCATGGGATAGAGGCCGCTGCGCTGGTAAACATCAATGAAGTTCAGGCCGACGGCCTTGTGGTGGATGCGGATTTCGCCAGGGCCGGGGTCACCAACGCTGACCTGTACCAGCTTGAGCTGCTCGGGGCCGCCGTGTTGATCGATGCGAATGGCTCGGGATTGAAACTGGCTCATGGTGTTCTCCGTTAACGATGGTTACCTGACTGTGGCAGTGGTCGCCATGGTGCCACGAAATAGCCCTCGCCGCATACCTATGGCCATTACCATGGGTACAGTCCACCCATGACCCAACGCCTGACACCCACAGCGGCCGTGCTGCTCATTATTCCGCCCATGCTTTGGGCTGGCAATGCCGTGGTCGGACGTGTGGTCAGCCCGCTGATTTCGCCGATGACGCTCAATCTGTTGCGCTGGACGTTTGCATTCCTGCTACTGTTGCCGCTGGCGGGCAGCGTTTTACGGCGGGAAAGCCCGCTGTGGAGTCAGTGGCGCCGATTCGCCTTTCTGGCGCTGCTGAGCACCAGCGGCTACAACGCTCTGCTCTACCTGGCGCTAAACACCTCCACCCCCATCAACGTCACGCTGGTGGGTGCCAGTACGCCGGTGTGGATGCTGTTGATCGGGCGCTTCTTCTTCGGCACCCCGGTGTCGGCCCGGCAACTGGTGGGCGCCGTGTTGTCTATTGGCGGAGTAGTGCTGGTACTGTGCCGGGGTCAATGGACGTTGCTGCTGGGCCTGCATCTGGTAGTCGGTGACCTCTATGTCCTGTTGGCCAGCATGGGCTGGGCCTACTACAGCTGGATGCTGGCCCACCCGACACCGGAGTCTGCGTCTCTGCGCGCTGACTGGGCCGCATTTTTGCTGGGTCAGATCGTGTTCGGACTGGGCTGGTCCCTGCTGTTTGCGGGTGCGGAATGGACGTTTACCGACGCCCGCCTGCAATGGGGTTGGCCACTGGTAGCTGCACTGCTATTCATTGCCGTGGGGCCGGCCGTCATCGCCTACCGGGCCTGGGGTGCCGGTGTGTCACGCGCGGGGCCGGCAGTTGCAGGTTTTTTTATCAACCTGACACCCCTGTTCACGGCGTTGCTGTCATCTGCTTTTTTGGGTGAAGTACCGCAACTCTTTCACGCGATGGCCTTTGTACTGATCGTGTCGGGCATTGTGCTGTCATCGCACCGCTAGCAAGGCGTGCAAGGCGTCCGCCGGTGCCGGCCTGGCAAAGAAATAGCCCTGGTACAGCTCGCAGCCGTATTGCGCCAGCAATTCCTTTTGCGCCGAGGTCTCCACTCCCTCGGCAATCACTTCCAACCCCAGGCTGCGCGCCATGGCAATGATGGTTTGCACGATCAGGCCATCGCTGTGGCGCACCCCGAGGTTTCGGACAAACGACTGGTCAATCTTCAGCTGGTCCAGCGGCAGACGCGTCAGATAGGCCAACGATGAATACCCGGTGCCAAAGTCATCAACCGAGAACTGAACGCCCGTGGCTTTGAGCAGGGTCATCTTGGCGATGCAGTCGTCAACGTTGTCCAGCATCAGGGACTCAGTCAGCTCCAGCTTGAGCATCTGACTCTGAATTCCGGTCTCGCGAATCATATCGGCTACCAGCTGCACAAAATCACTCTGACGGAACTGGCGCGCGCTGACGTTGACCGCGAGTTGCAGCGCGCCTATGCGCGCATCACCCTGCCAGGCGGCCAATTGCTCACATGCAGTGCGCAAGACCCAGACGCCTATTGGTACGATCAATTCACTCTCTTCCGCGACAGTGATGAAATCCCCGGGGGGCACCAGTCCGCGCAACGGGTGGCGCCAGCGCAGCAAGCCCTCGGCCCCCACCATCCGTCCGTCCAGGGCGAACTGTGGCTGGTAGTGCAGCTCAAACTCACCCCGTGTCAGCGCCAGGCGCAGATCCGCTTCCAGTTGCACCCGGTCACTGATAGCGGCCTGCATCCGGGGGTCAAAGAAACACAGGGCGTTGCCGAGCTGGGCCTTGACCTGGTACATGGCAATGTCGGCCTGTTTGAGCAGCTCCGATGCCACCTGCGCCTGCGCCCCGAACAATGTGGCGCCCATGCTGCAGGTGCTGCGGTGCGGTTGCTCACCCAGCACATAGGGCTGGTTCAGGGCTTGCAGCATCTTCTCTCCGATTTGCTGCGCCAATTGGGCCGCATAGCGTTCATCCTGCGACAAGTCACTGAGCATCACGACAAACTCGTCACCCCCCAGGCGAGCAACCGTATCCGAGTCCCGCACGCAAGCCTTCAGCCGCTGGGCGACTTGTTGCAGCAACTGGTCACCGACCTCGTGGCCCATGGTGTCATTGACCCGTTTGAAATGGTCCAGATCCAGAAACAGCAGGGCTCCCAGCTGGCACGATCGCGACGCCGTTGCCGTGGCTTGTGACAGCCGGTCCAGCAACAGGCGTCGGTTAGGCAAGCCGGTGAGCGCATCGTAGAAAGCCAGGGTCTCAATCTCTGCGCTGGCCAGGCGCATGGCCGTCACATCGTGGTAGGTTATGACCATGCCGCCATCGGGTGTGGCGCGTTCCGTGATCTCAATGTGGCTCCCGTTGGGGAGTACCTGCTGGTGGGGCAGACCCACCGACGACTGGGCTCTGATGCGCTCGTCGACCCAGTGCTGTCGCTCCTTGTCATCGGCCTGTGGCAAGTGGTGTCGGGCCGCCATCTCCAGCACCGCACGAAACGGCACGAGCGCCGCGATGGTGCCAGCCATCCACGGGAAGAGATCCACAAACCGGCGATTCCACTGCACCACCCGGTGCTGCGCATCCAGCAACACAAACCCGCTGACCATCGACTCCAGAGCCTGGTCGAGCGTAGTCTTGGACTGGTCAATTGCCGCGCGGGCAGTCGCGATCCGGTTCAGGAAGACCACGACAAAACCACCGGCCAGCAGGATCAAAAGACTCAGTGCCCCCGCTGCGGTCAGCACGATGTTTCGGTCTGTGCGCCATTCCCCCAAGGCCGCCTCCACAGGAATACTTGCCGTTAGCCACAGGTCACGGTAAAGCAACGGTCGGGTCACCACCAGGGCGGGTGACTGGGTCAATCGGGCCGACGCCAGTGGCGTACCTTCAGCGACCGCCATTGCAGCACTCAACGCCGGGGTCAAGCGTACGTTGGTGCGGGCATCCTGCGTTGGAACACCGAGCAGCAATTGCCCATCGACCCGCTCCAAGGTGACTTGCAGGGCCGCAATGTCAGTGCCCTGCATCAGCACGGCAGAAAGCATCGCGGTGGGCACCTCGGCGACGGCCAGCAGCTTGGAGCCGTCCGCCATGCGAACATAGCGCCCAAAATATAGTACGCGCTCCGAACTGGCAAAGCTGACCACCGGTGCGCTGACGATGAGCGTGGATATGGACTGGCCCAACGCTTCATCCACAAACTCCTTGGGAAGATCGCGTTGGCGCGAAGCGCCAAATGGCTCGGAAGAAGCGAAAACCCGCCCCGTCTCATCGACCAGGGCGACAAACCGCACCATGAGGTTCTGACTGGCAGCGTTGCGCAACAAGGCACTCGCCGCCTCGGCATCGACCCACTCCGGCATGGTGGTGGACAAGCCCAGAAACGCATCGGTTCCGGCAAGCAGCACATCAATCGCGAGCAAGGACCGATTCAGCGCCGCCTCGGCGCCTGACAGAAACCGGGTAGCCTGAGCCTGCCTATCTGCCAGTGCCCTTAGGCGGGCATCCCACACCTGATAAGCGGCACCAGCGGCGATCACGGTCAAGAGGGCCACAACCACGCCCCATACCGTGGTTTGGATGCGCGCCGGTGTAGCCGAACTCATGGAGCTGTCGGGACTGCAACGCTGCGCGCTGGACCGATGGTCTGGCTCCAAATGTCATTGCAGCGCGCGCCACAGCGTTTCAACCACCGCGGCAAAACCGTCGAGGCGAATATTTCCTGCCGACGGCGCTCATCCTGGGGCGACACTGGCACGACCACCATGGAACCCTTGCGTCCGACTGAGCAGGTGGGCAAGCCGCTGTTGCATGCGAACCCCTCTGCCGTGTCACGTTCGGACTCATCCCAAATGGATGCCTCCAGCCGCGGCAACTCGCGACGCAACAGCGCGCGCAAATCTGGCGGCAGAGCCTCCCAAGCTGCTCGGTTGGCACCAAATATCGCCAGCCCCCAGGTCAGGGGCATGGTATGCACGTGGCTGGTCAGGGTTGGCAAGCCCAGCGTATTGCCCGACATGGACCCTGTAATGACACAGTCCACGTTGCCATTCTGGAGACTGGGCACGATCTCGCCAAACGCCGTATTGACCGCAACGCCGCCCAACGCGCCCACAAAATCAGCCTGCCCGACCGACGACACGCGCACGCGCCGCCCCGTCAGATCCGCCAGACCGGACAATGGTTTCCTGCAAAAAACGACCTGCGCTGGGTAGGTATAAATCGCCAGTGCCTCCACCCCATGCTGCTCGCGCAGGGCCTTTTCCAGATAGGGGCGAAACGCGGCCAGGCTGACTTTCAAGCTGGCGATATCAGGGTTCAAGCCCGCCAAATCAGGCGCCGTGTACTGTGGGTATTGGCCGGACAGCGAACTCAATAGAGTGGTTCCAAAGGGCACCACACCCAGCTGCAACAGCCGCAGCATCTCGACGCCGGGAATGCCCGCACGATCAAAAGGGACGATGTCTGCGCTGTACTTGCCACCACTGAGGCGGGACAATTCGCGCGTCCAAAATGGCTCCTCCCACCGCGTGAACTGACTCAACGCCGCCAAGCCACCAACGACCCGCAGTTTGTAGGGCGCAGACGCCGGTGTTTGAGCCAAACCCTGTGAAACACACAGCAAAAGAGCGACGCCCATGAGGAGCATCAGGCGCAAAAGCCGACAAGGAGCAGTCCGCAAAGTGTGCATGGTTCCGGCCATTATTTACCATATCAGGTACTGTTGGGTGGCAACATACGGTTTCGGCATTGATGCATGTGCCGATTGAATTGGACCGTAAACCTGTGTAGGCACGATACTGGCCCACAATTTGCCGATCGCAAAACTAACAAATGGAGACAAGACCATGTTGAACACCAGTCGTTGGAATGGATTTCGCCGCAGTGCCGCAATGGCCAGCGGCATGGTATTGATCGTTTCGTCCTCCGTGGCAATGGCGGGGCCTACACTGGATCACATTCGCCAGACCGGAAAGATCGTGATTGGTCACCGCGAATCGTCGGTGCCCTTCTCGTACATGGACGCCGACAAACACGCGGTGGGCTACGCGGTCGACCTGTGCCAGCGACTGGCTGAGGCCGTGCGCAAGAAGCTCGATATGAAGTCCCTGACCATCGAGTACCTGATGGTGACGCCCAGCAACCGGATTGCGCTGGTTGAAGAAGGCAAGGTAGATATGGAGTGTGGCTCCACCACCAACAATGCCGAGCGGCGCAACAAGGTCGCCTTTACCGTTCCGCACTACATCACCGGCGCGCGCTTCATGGTGCGTACAGATGACAAGGCTACTGACATCGTCGGCCTGGAGGGCAAACGGGTCGTATCCACCAAGGGCACAACGCCGCTGAAGGCGATTGAGCGCACCAACAAAGAACGGGTGCTGCGTCTGGACCTGCAGGAAGCGCCGGACCATGCCCGCGCCGTGGAGATGGTCGAAAAGGGCGAGTCCGACGCCTTCGTCATGGACGATGTGCTGCTCTATGGCCTGATCGCCAGCCGCGCCCAACCGGAAAAACTCAAGGTCATCGGCAAGTTTCTGACCATTGAACCGCTGGCCATCATGCTGCCCAAAAACGACCCCGAATTCAAAGCCATAGCGGACCAGGAAATGAAACGCCTGATTGTTTCCAAAGAGGCCTATGCCATTTACGACCGCTGGTTCCTGAAACCCATTCCCCCCCGCAATACCCCGCTGAACCTGCCGATGAACTACCTGCTGCGAGATTTCTGGAAATACCCCACCGACCAGGTGCCGGGGGGCTAGTACGTGCCGGGGTAGGCACCGCCATCGGCCAGTACGTTCTGCCCATTGATATAGCCGGCCTGCACACTGCATAAGAATGCGCAGATGGCACCAAACTCGGCCGGCGTGCCAAATCGCCGGGCCGGAATGCCCTTGCGCCGTGCATCGGCCAGGGCCTCCACCGACTGCCCGGTTTTCTGCGCATTGGCCTGCAGCATGGTCTTGATGCGATCGGTGTCAAACACCCCGGGCAACAGGTTGTTGATCGTCACACCCTGCGCCGCCAGACCACTGCGTGCCACGCCCGCCACAAAGCCGGTCAGACCGCTACGTGCGCCGTTGGACAAGCCCAGCGCCTCAATGGGTGCCTTCACTGAACTGGAGGTGATGTTCACAATGCGCCCAAACCCGCGCTGCGCCATGCCATCAACCGTGGCCTTGATGAGCTCGATGGGCGTGAGCATGTTGGCATCCACCGCCTTGATCCAGGCATCCCGGTCCCAATCGCGGAAGTCGCCCGGCGGCGGGCCACCGGCGTTCGTGACCACGATGTCAAAGCCTGGGCGCATGGCAAAAACCGCCGCCCGACCGGCTTCCGTGGTAATGTCTTGTGCACAAAATTGCACGCTAGCCCTCGTGGAATGGACCTGAGTAGCTATCAAATTAGAAGCGGCCTGCTCCAGTTGTTGAGCCCCACGGGCAACGATCAGCACGTTCACCCCCTCCTGCACCAGCGCCTGCGCGCAGCCCAGCCCCAGCCCCTTGCTGGCGCCACACACCAACGCCCATTTCCCTGCAATCCCTAAGTCCATGAGAACTCTCCTGAAATATGGTTGATGATACGCACGCCATGGCACGAAAACCCCCTCCCCTTCACCCGTCCCTCAAACCCTTTGCAAAGGCTGTGACGACCGCCGAACTGGCCGTTGGCATGATTCGCAATGGTGACCACGTTTTCGTCGGGACGGGCTGCGCGGCGCCCCGGTCGCTGGTGCAGGCCATGGAGCACATGCAAAGCCCACCGGCCGATATCGAGTTGCTGCATTTTTTCACCGTCAACGCCTTTGACCACGATGATGAGGGCCGCAGCACCACGCGCTTTCGCCACCGCACCTTCTTCGTGGGAAACGACATGCGTGCGGCGATCAAGCAGGGCCTGGTGGACTATGTACCGATGTCCATAGCCCGGGTACCCGAGATGATCGCGCTGGGGCGCATCGCGGTAGACGTTGCGCTGATCCAGGTGTCGTTGCCCGATGCGTTTGGCTATGTGAGTCTGGGGATTTCGGTGGACATCATCCCGGCAGCGCTGGCCCGTGCCCGACTCATCATCGCCGAGGTCAACCCCGCCATGCCACGATCCATGGGGGACTCAACGCTGCACATCAGCCGCATCCACCACCTGGTGCCCGTTGCCACGCCGGTCACCGAGTTTGCGCGCAGTCCGGTTCAGGAAGACGACGTGCAGCGCATCGCCCGCTACATCGCCGGCATCATTGACGATGGCTCCACACTGCAAATTGGCTTGGGACAGGTTGCCCACGAGGCCCTGCAGTATTTGACGGACCGCAAGGACCTCGGCGTGCACTCCGACCTGATCTCTGACGCCATCATTCCGCTGCTGGAAAACGGCAGCCTCACGGGTGCCTGCAAGACCAGCAAGCCGTTCAAGATCGTCGCCAGCATGGCGCTGGGCTCGCGGGCGCTGTATGACCTGATTGATGGCAACCCATTGTTCTCCATGGAGCCCATGGACGCGGTGTGCAATCCGATGACGATTGCTGCCCAGCACAAGATGGTGTCTATTGCCCAGGCATTCTCTATCGATCTGACCGGCCAGGTGTGTATTGACCAGTTTGGTGGCGAGTTTTACAGCGGCGTGGGCAGCCAGGGCGAGTTTCTGCGCGGCGCCTCGCGCTCGCCCGGTGGCAAACCCATTGTGTGCATGACGTCGACCACCGAAGACGGCAAGCAGTCGCGCATACGCTCTGCCCTGCTGGCCGGCGAGGCCGCCACCATTTCCCGCACCGATGTGCACTATGTGGTGACCGAATACGGCATTGCCTACCTGTTTGGCAAGTCCATCCGCGAACGCGCCACCGCCCTGATTGAACTGGCGCACCCCCGATTCCGCCCCGAACTGTTTGCGCAGGCCCAGGCCCTGGGTTACCTGAACGCCGACCAAACCCTGCAAAACTTGCGCGCGTACCCGGTGGAAGAGGAACTGACCGTCACGCTCAAGGATGGGCGCACCGTGATGCTGCGCCCGGCCCTGTCCAGCGATGCACAAGGCATCCGCGACCTGTTTCACCACCTGAGCGAAGCCGATGTGTACACGCGTTTCTTTCGCCATGTGCGCGGCCTGTCTAACGCCGAGGTGCAGCGCCTGTGCAATGTGAACTACGAGAACGAAGTCGCGTTTGTGGCGACCACCGGGTCACGCGAAGAGGGGCTGATCGTGGGCCAGTCGTGCTACTTCACCAACCCCACCACTAACCTGGCGGACACCGCATTCATGGTGCATCCCGACTGGCAAGGCAGTGGTCTGGGCACGGCCCTGCAAGGCCGCATGGTGCAGCACGCCACCAAACGCGGCCTGCGCGGTTTTGTAGCCGATGTTTTGCCCGGAAATACCCGCATGCTGCAACTGGCCCGCAACGGACCCCAGTCAGTGGAAATCGAGAAAACCAGCGACTCCGTGCACATCACCCAGTTGTTTGAGCCCGCACCTCCCAAGGGGCAGACCTGGGAGCGCCTGGTGCGCAAGGCTACAGGCTGGTCACATCGACAAACGTCTGCGGATGTGGAAAACGACCCACCATCCAGTGGCGACTGAGCTCCAGCACGGTGATCAACGGCAACGGTAGATCGCTGACCGCCTCCGGGCTGGGATTGGGCATGTCAGCCAGCAACGCTGCCAGGTGCACCACACCGGCCAATCGGTCAAAGGGCTCGACGGCCATCGGGTCGCTAGCGCTTTGCAGCCCGGTGACAATCGCGTCGGGGAAGTTCCAATGGCGTGCCATGACGGCCGTCACCTGACATTCATCAAAACCCAGCAAACGCTGTTCGCGCTCCCAGCGCGCCGCGGACCGGTTGGGCTGGACTTCGATCTCGGCCAGTCTCTCGGGTACCCGTTGGCCAATCAGCAATTCCCCCAGCCGCAACATCATGCCGGCCAGCCAGGCCTGCTGTGGGTCCAGCCCCGCGCCGCCGGCCAGCCACTGCGCGTAGCCTGCACAGGCCATGCTGAACTTCCAGAATTGAGCCCGGTCCAGGCCCGGCACCGTCGGAAACGCGGTACTGATACTGGTGGAGAGGGCCAACGCGCGAATGCGCGACATGCCCAGCATCGTGATGGCATGATCCAGTGAACCCACTTGGCGGCTCAAGCCAAACTGCGCACTATTGGCCATGCGCAGCAGGTTGGCGGTCAGCGCCGGGTCTTTGGCAATGATGGCCTCTACCTGTGCGCCGGTGGCATCCGGGTCATTCAGGGTGCGAACCAGCGAATGCGCCACCTCCGTCATCACGGGCAGCTTGGCGGATTCAAAAAATGCGGCTAACGTCGGCATGGATTCTCCCAATGAAAGGCGTGGTCAAGCAGGGCGAGTATAGGAACTTGCCCGGCTGCACACAAACACTCCCGCGATCACCAACACCGTACCCCCCACCAGCCAGGCTGTAAAGGGTTCACCCAGCACCAGCACGCCCATAATCATGGTGGACATGGGGCCCACCATACCCACCTGCGCAGCAAGACCCGAGCCTATGCGTTCGATGGCCATCATCACCATCATGACCGGCACCACCGTACACAGCGTGGCGTTCAGCACCGACAGCCAGATCACCTCGGGGGCCACGGCAAAGGCCGTGTCCAGCGGCCGCAAAATCACGAATTGGGCGATACACAGCAGGCAGGCCACGGACGTGGCCAGACCAACCAGCCGCATAGACCCCAGGCGCTGCACCATCTCGCCGCTGTAGAACAGGTACAGCGCATAGCTCACCGCGCTCAGAAACACCAGCACTGCGCCCAGCGCGACATCGGCACCCTGCAGCGTGACTTCGTGGCCAAACACCAGCAGCACACCGGCATAGCTGATGGCCATGCCCATCGCCTGACGACGCCCTATGCGCCGTCCAAACAGCACTAACCCCAGCAGCAGCACCAGCGTGGGGTTGAGGTACAGAATGAGCCGCTCCAGCGACGCGGTGATGTACTGCAGGCCGGCAAAATCGAGAAAACTGGCCAGGTAGTAGCCTGTCACGCCCAGCCACACAATGCCCAGCACGTCCTTGCGCGTCAGTGGTGGAGGCTGCCGGTCCGGCGTGCGGCGGCTGGCCCACCAGGTCATGACCAGAAAGAAGGGCAGCGCAAACAGCATGCGCAACATGATCAACGTGACCGCATCCACCCCATGGCGGTAGGCCAACTTGACGATGATGGCCTTGCCGCTGAACGCAACCGCGCCCAGGGTGGCTAGCACCAAGCCGACGGCCAGTGATGGGGATGCTGCAGGGGTGGAAGCGGCTGTGGCAGTGGTAGCCATGGATCTCTCTCGCGGGTTTATCCACGCAGCACAAACACCCTGCGTGTCAGGGCAACTGTACAGGACAACACAGGGCTAAACTGGGTCTAAAATCCGTTGCCGGTGCACCCCGCCCCAGAAGCTCCAAACGAATAGGCAATGAACCCTGACCCTGCAACAACACTGGACTCCGCGCTGCGACGCTTCACAAGCAGCCATATGGAGTTGTTGACACTGGCGATCGAACAAAGTCCCTTCGGCATCATCATCATGGACCTCGAAGGCCGGGTTGAGTACTGCAACCAGGGCTTCATCGATATGTCGGGATTTTCGCAGGCCGAGATCGTTGGCGTCACCCCCCTCCCCTGGAACCCTGATGAGACGACCTACGCCATCTACCGTAACCTGCTGACGTCCCAAAACCAGACCAATCGCTGGAATGGCGACGTGCCGAGCCGACGCAAAGACGGCAGTGAGTACTGGGAGCGCCAGGTAGCATCGACTCTGCGCGATACCGATGGCAAACACACCCATCTGATCGTCGTCAAGGAAGACATTAGCGACCGCAAGGTACGGCGCGCCGACTATGCGCAAACCCGGCATTTGCACGAGAGGGCCCTGGCCTCCAGCAGCAACGGCATCATGATTACCCGCAGCGATGAAGATGACCATTCCATCGTCTACGTGAATCCGGCCTTCGAGCGCATCACAGGTTACCGGGCAGCCGAAGTGATCGGGCAAGAGGGGCGTTTTCTGGTGCGCGACGATCTGGCGCAACCCGAGCTTGAACACATCCGCTCCGCCCTGCGCGGCAAGCACGAAGGCCAGGCCACCCTGCGTAATTACCGCAAGGACGGCTCTCTATTCTGGAACGAGCTGCACATTGCGCCCGTGCGCGACCTCGCCGGTGGCGCCACCACCCACTTTGTCAGTGTCATCAACGACATCAGCGAACGCATTCGGTACCAGCACGCCCTCGAATACCAGGCCAACCACGACAGTCTGACGGGTCTGGCCAACCGGAACCTGCTCAACGACCGCATTGAACAGGCCATTGCCTGGGCCAAGCGCAATGGGCATGTGATTGGCGTGATGTTGCTGGACCTGGACCACTTCAAACTCATCAACGACGCCTCCGGTCATAGTGCCGGTGACGCCCTGCTGAAGGAAGTGGCGCACCGGTTGACCGGCTGTGTGCGCGAGACCGACACGGTGGCACGCCTGGGTGGCGACGAGTTCGTCATCATCCTCACGGACTTGCCGCAGCCCGATGATGTGGACCAGATTGCGGAAAAAATTCTGACCACACTGTCGCGACCGACCGACGTGGCCGGGCGCGACGTCTTCGTCACCGCCAGCATTGGTGTGTCGCTGTATCCACGCGATGGGGACCATGGCGAGATTCTGTTGCGCTATGCGGATATGGCGATGTACCGGGTGAAGGAGCACGGCCGCAACAGTGTGCGCCAGTTCATGCCCGAAATGGGCTCGTCGGCGATCAGCCGGCTGGACATGGAGGCGGCCATGCGCCGGGGGTTGGAGCGCGGGGAATTTGTGCTGCACTACCAGCCCAAAATTGACCTGCGAACCCAGGGCATCGTCGGCGCCGAGGCGCTGGTGCGCTGGCAGCATCCGCAAATCGGTCTGGTTCACCCCATCGAGTTCATTCGCTTGGCAGAAGAGACCGGGTTGATTTTGCCGCTGGGCGAATGGGTGCTGGCAGAGGCCTGTAGGCAGCAGGTACTGTGGCAACAACAAGGTGCGGCACCCCTGAAAGTCGCCATCAATATGTCGGCTCGCCAGTTCCGCCAGGACGAGTTGGCAGAGCGCATTGCAGCGGTGTTCAAGTCAACCGGGGCCGATCCGACCCAGTTCATTCTGGAACTGACCGAGAGCATGGTGATGCACGATGTGGACAGCACTCTGGTTTCCTTGCGGGCACTCAAGACACTGGGTGTGTCCCTGTCTCTGGATGATTTTGGAACGGGATACTCCAGCCTGTCTTACCTGCGGCGTTTCCCCATCGACGAACTGAAGATTGACCGCTCCTTCATCAACGACATCCACACCAATCCGGACGATGCGGCCATCGCCGGTGCCATCGTAGCCATGGCGCGCAGTCTGGGCCTGTCAGTAGTGGCCGAAGGCGTCGAGAAGAAAGAGCAATCCGATCTGCTGGCGGCTTTGGGCTGCAACCAGGTGCAGGGCTATTTCTATGCGCGCCCGATGACGGCCAGTGCATTTGCCGATCGGCTCCAGCAATCGCTGGAAAAACGCCCATGAACAAGCTGTCGTGGCAGGCCATACCCCAGGGCGAACTGGCCCTGTTACTGGGACAGGCCCGGCTGGACGACTCGCGGGCGGTCGGCGCAGCGACCGTCTACCAACTGAGCGTGGAAGGCCGCGATGTCTTGGCGATTGCGCTGGGCAATGGTCAGGCGCTGCTGGTCGAGTCCTGCGTTCAACCAAAGACCGATCGCCGCAACAGCGGGCTTGCGGCACTCTAGGTCATTCAAAACGCTGGCGCACCCTCTGCAACAGCGACAGCCCCAAAAACACCAAAGCGCCAGCCACAACGCCGGTCAGCGCATCCAGGACCAATGGCAGAACTGTCTGAACCAGATAGTCCAATCCACCACCGCCCCATTGGACCAACAGAGCCTGCACCGCATGGTGCAGCGGCCCCAGACCATGCACCAGAATGCCGCCGCCCACCAAAAACATGGC
>CAINUX010000136.1 GCA_903853895.1 uncultured beta proteobacterium
CCGACCAAAGGCAGCTTCTTTACGCGCGGTACCACACGCAACCCTTATGCAATGTACTCCGAGCGCGGGCCTGACTACATCTACAACATGGAGCGGCTGATTCGCAAGTTCAAGACGGCAGCGGACCTGGTGCCACAGCCTGTCCTGCGCAAGGCGGCGCAGGAAACGCCTTTTGGTGTCATTTACTTCGGTTCCACTGCGCCGGCGATGCGCGAAGCACTGGATGTGTTGGAGGTGGACGGAATCCAGGTCGATGCCTTGCGGCTGCAGGCGTTTCCGTTCCCCGAGTCAGTCAACCAATTCATTGCCGGGCATGACAAGGTGTTCGTGGTGGAGCAGAACCGCGATGCCCAGATGCGCTCCATGCTGATCAATGAACTGGATGTGGACCCCGCGCGCTTGATTCGCGTGCTGCACTACGACGGGACGCCGATTACGGCCCGGTTCATTGGCAGTGCCATACGCAAGAGTGTGGATGCCGTTGCGCCATCGGTCGCGGCGCTTGCCCGGAAGGAGCTCGTATGACCTATATTGCAAAACCGCATCTGCACCACCCTACGCTGACGAAGAACAAGGTGGGCTACACCCGGCGGGACTATGAGGGGCGTATCTCTACTTTGTGTGCCGGTTGTGGGCATGACTCGATATCGGCGGCCATCATCCAGGCCTGCTGGGAGCTCGACATTGAACCGCACCGCGTGGCCAAATTGTCGGGTATTGGTTGCAGTTCCAAGACGCCGGACTATTTTTTGGGTGCATCACATGGATTCAATACCGTGCATGGCCGCATGCCTTCGGTACTGACAGGTGCCAACCTCGCAAACCGCGACTTGCTGTACCTAGGTGTCTCGGGTGATGGCGATTCGGCATCCATCGGCCTGGGACAGTTCGCCAACGCCATGCGCCGCGGCGTGAACATGGCCTATATCGTGGAAAACAACGGTGTCTACGGTTTGACCAAAGGGCAGTTCTCTGCCACGGCAGACCGCGGTTCCAAGAGCAAAAAAGGCGTCATCAATAGTGACAGTCCGGTCGATCTGGTTGGGCTGGCGCTGCAGTTGGGTGCGACCTACGTGGCACGCAGTTTTTCCGGTGACAAGGCGCAACTGGTGCCGCTGATCAAGGGCGCTATGTCCCATGGCGGCGCCGCCTTCATTGACGTGATCAGCCCGTGTGTCACGTTCAACAACCATGGCGGCAGCACCAAGAGTTACGACTATGTGCGCCAGCACAATGAGGCAGTTAGTCGGATCGACTTTATGGATATGCACAGTGAAATCACCACCCAATACGCGCCCGGTGAGGTGGTTGAGGTGCAACAGCACGATGGCTCCATGCTACGGTTGCGCAAGTTGCACCCCGAGTACGACCCGACTGACCGGTACAAGTCCATGAGCTACATGCAGGAACACCAGGCACGTGGTGAAGTGGTGACCGGTTTGTTGTATGTGGACCCGCTCGCCACTGACTTACATATGGCGCTCAACACAACACACAGGCCTTTGAATGCGTTGGGTACAGAGCAACTGTGTCCGGGCTCCAAGGCGCTGGAAAAAATTAATGCGGCGTTGCGGTAATAGAAGCGCTATAACTGTCTCCAGAAAGGGGTGATGACCATGTCTGAACGCACCGTATTCCAGTCCATGTCCCAGCGCCATGTCGTCAGCCTGGGGCCCCAGGCCAGTGTCTGGGACGCCGCCTGCGTCATGACCCGCGCCAATTGCGGCAGTGTGTTGATCGTGGACACCCCCGGGACTCTGCTGGGCATCGTGACCGAGCGTGACTTGATGACCCGTGTGCTGGCTAAAGCGCTCAACCCGCAAACCACCACGGTGACGGACATCATGACCCGAAATCCACATTGTGTTGCCCCCGAGATTCTGGTGTCGGACGCAGTTCTCATCATGATTGAGCGGGGCTTCCGGCACCTTCCCATCGTGGGGCCGGGTTCAAAGATACTGGGAGTGTTTTCGGTGCGTGACGCGCTGCCGCGCGAAATCGGCAATGCCGTCAGCCTAGCGGAGTTTCATGAGCAAGTGAATGATGCGTTAGGGTAAGACTGGATGCTGATGCAATTGCATTGATAGCCAGAATACCAAGCCGTCAGAGTTTGGTCACGCAGTGCGTTGGAGATACACATATGTTTGCTGGCTGGTTTCTACGTCCGGGTATCCGCATCATGCGACGTATACCGTTTGCGGCCAAGTTTTTGCTCATCGCTGTCTTGTCGACCATGCCGGTGGCGGGGCTCATGTGGCGATTCTTTGGAATGGGTGGCTCCAAGGGTGCGCAGGATATCGTCGATGTGCTTGCTATGCTGGATCTGATCGCGTTGTTCTACTTTCTAGCTGCATTGCATGTCAGTGTGGGTGAGGATTTGCGACAGGTCGTCCGCGCAATGGATCAAATGGTGAAGGGGGATTTGCGGTTGTCATTGGTTCCCAATGGTTCTGACGAACTGGGGCATTTGGTTTCTTCCGTGTTGACGGTGGGGCGCACCGTATCGAGCATGGTGGCCAACGTTCGAAGCAACGCGGCATTTGTTTCCCATGCGGGAAAGAGTCTGGCCAGGGGTAACCAGGAACTTTCGGATCGCACCGAGCAGCAGGCAGCCAATTTGGAAGAGACGGCTGCCAGTGTGGAAGAACTTTCGTCTGCGGTGCATGAAAGTGCGAGTACGGCCGGTGTTGCGAATGGCCAGGCGGGTAAGTAAGGTTCGGGACGTTGCAGACCAAGGTGCTGCCGTCATGGCGCAGGCGGTCGAATCCGTCGAAGCCATTCAAGCCAGTGCAAAACGCATGGATGAAATTGTGGGTGTCATTGACGGACTTGCGTTCCAGACCAACATTCTTGCGCTCAATGCGGCGGTCGAGGCAGCCAGGGCCGGCGAGTCGGGTCGGGGTTTCGCGGTCGTTGCCAGTGAGGTGCGCTCGCTGGCGCAGCGTTCAGCCGAGTCCTCCAAGGAGATCAGGTTGTTGATCGGAACATCTTCCAGTCAGGTGGCGTCCAGTGTGGACAAGATTCGTTCGGCAGGGGCTGCAATCACCCAGATTGTTTCCGGCATCCGTGAAGTTGCCACCAGCATGTCGCAGATATCAAGTTCCAGTGCCGAGCAGAGCGCGAACCTGAGCGAAATTACGTCCGCAGTGCGCCAGTTGGATGAAATCACTCAACGCAACGCCGTGATGGTGGAGCAGGCCGTTACGCAGGCCGTCAATATGGAGGGACGCGCCAGCACCTTAGTGGAGTCGGTGGCGCTGTTCAAACTGCAACAGGGGTCGGCAGAAGAAGCCGTCGATTTGGTCCAACGCGCCATTGCGTATCGCCAGCGGACTTCCAGAGACACTTTCGTGCGGGATTTAACCGAACCGGCCAAAGGCTTCCACGACCGGGATATGTATGTCTTTGTGCTGGATGGCTATGGCACCTACCTGGCGTTTGGCGGCAATCCGGCCAAGGTGGGAACGCGTGTGCAAGACATTGCGGGCATTGATGGAGATGGTTTACTCCAATCCATCGTCAACCAGGCGGACTTCGAGCCGGGGTGGGTGGAGTACGACATCACCAATCCGACAACTGGAAAGGTGCAAACCAAGATGTCATTCGTTCAGCTAGTAGATGATTTGTACGTTGGCTGTGGCGTCTACAAGAACCTGGTCGTTTCTTGACAGCGGGCGTTTCCAACTGCTAATTCTTCGGCGTATCCGCGTCACGTTTCGCCCGGGCGCGTGCCA
>CAINUX010000137.1 GCA_903853895.1 uncultured beta proteobacterium
AGACGCTGACTGTGGCAGCGGTGGTGCTGTTGGCTGTGGGTGTGAACGTGGCGGTGTAGCTGGTGGCGCTAACAGCTGTCCAATTGGACAAAGTACCGCCCGTGACAATGATGTCGGTCGCATTAAAATCAGTAGCAGCTTCCGTAAGCGTGAAGCCGATCACAGCCGTTTCACCGGCTAGCAGCGCGGGTTTGTCGCTGCTGATACTGACGGTGGGCACGGAGGTTTCGACGGTGATCAACACCGCAGGGCTGACCGCTTGCGTGCCAATTTGCGCAGTCACGGCTTGTTGACCTTGGCCAGCGGCGGCAATCACACTGGCATCCATCTGAATATGCGCCACGCCATTGGCAATGTCGCTGGCCGTGAGGGTGTAGCTCACCGTTTGACTGCCCCATTTCAGGGCGATGACGTTGCCGACAGTGGCATTGACCACATCCACATCGACGATGGTGCCATTGCTGGCCTCGGCGGCGATGAGCCCGCCAGTGGCTGCGCCGATCACGGGTGTGCCCACAGAACTGATGGGGGCGATGGTGGCCTTGTCTTTATTGGCACCACTTTCAAACACAGCAGCACCGGCAGTGACCAAGTCCACGGTAGCTTGCGTCAACGCCAGCGCGCCAGAGGCCGTGGGGGTGATGCCAGCCGCCAGTTGGGTGAGCGAGTCTGCAAGGGTGCCGGCCGTGCCGCCTGCGCCAGAGCTGGCATCCACCCCCGATAGTGCAGCCAACACCATGCCGTAGGTTTCAGCGGCGCTGACACCATTGGCCTCGTTGAAGGCAGCCTCTGTCACCGTGACCACCGCGCCGGTGATATCGGCCACGCCAAACAGCGCGCCAATTTTTTGGTTGGTGTCGACCTGGGTTGTGGTGAGGGGCGTGCTGGTGGTGCCCACGTCGCCAAAGGTGTCGGCGATGCCGGCCGACCTGACGGCCAACTCGGTCAAAGGCGAGACGGTGACGGAGACATTGCCGCTGCCATCCACGATGGCCATGGCGCGCAATCGCGTGCTGAGTGATTTGGGAGTGTTGGTGGCTTCGTCCAGGTAGTCAGCGCCGGAGCCATTGGCATCGCTGACCCTGACAAAAATGGGGCCAGCGTAGCCAATGGTGATGGTGGCTACAAATTGCCCGGTGGCAGGGCTCAGGTGCCCGGTGGCCAAAAATTTGCCATCTTTGTCAAAAATATCGACGGTGGCATCTGAATTGAAGGTGCCCGCAACCGCCAGCACGCTGATGGTGTAGCTGGCCTGTGCCGCGACGGCGGCACCAGCACCAGCACCAGCGCCACCACCACCCGAACCTGCAGCTGCACCCAGGGCCAGACCTCCGCCCAGCAGGCCGAGCAAGCCGTTGCCTTCGGCCCAGGCCGCTGCGTGGGTGTTGGCCGGAATGTAAGTTAATTGCGCCCCCGAGAGGGCGCTAAGCGTGGACTCAAAACCGGGGTTGCCTTGGGCCAGTGACAAGAGGACGTTGCGCTCGCCATAGGCATAAACCAAGTTGCCACCGTCGACCAGACTGGTGCCCACAGGGCTGTCGCCGGTGATCACATACCCTCCGCTGGCACCGGTGCCAGTTGCGCCGGGCATGTCAAGCGCGCATTTCTCGGCCTTGCAGGCGTCGTAAAAGCCGGCCAACGCCACCTGTGTGCCATCGGCATAGGTCAGCCACAAGTCTTGACCATGTTGGCTGGCGGCTACGTCTTTGGCGGCCTCTGTGGTGGCATCTTCTTTAACCACACGGTAGCGCTGGCCGGCTTTGGCCGCGACGCTGGTTTTTTCTCCGCGCTTGAGGGCGACTGGGGCTGCGCCGGCAATGTTCAGGATGAGTGCTGCGGTGTGGGTGGAGGTGGGGGCAGGTGTGGCCATGGTGAGCTCCGGGGAATAAATGGGGGTTGATTTGGTCAGGGGGTGCGTGGCTGGGGCAGGCAGGTCTAGCGCTCGTTGAGCGCGCCTGTGAGGCCCCTGGCAATGGGTTTGATGAGGTAGCGCAGCACCGAGCGCTGCCCGGTGAGAATGTCCACCGTGGCGGTGAGGCCGGGCTTCAAGACAATAGGCTGGCGCTTGGGGTTTGCCGTCGCTGCGTGGGGCAGCAAGCGAACACGGGCGCGGTAATAGGTTTGGCTTTGACCCGCAGGGCCTTGATCGGTCAGGGTGTCGGAGCTAAGGTAGACCAGCTCGCCCTCCAGCGTACCGTAAATGGCGTAGTCATAGGCATCGAGCCGCACATTGGCGCGCATGCCGGTGCTGAGCTGGCCAATGTCAGCCGGGTTGACCTTGAGTTCGAGCAGCGGCTCGCCATCGGTGGGGGAGATTTGCATGATCTCGTCGCCAGCACGCAGCACGCCGCCCACGGTGGTGACGCGCAAGTACTTCACCACGCCGTCCACCGGTGACTTGAGGTCGGTTTGCTCCAGCAGATAGCGGCGCTCGTCCTGGCGGTAGCGCTGGGAGGAGAGTTCTTCCTCTTGCCGCGCTGCCTCGGTGTGGGCGTCTTGCAGGTATTTGTTGCGGATATCAAAGATGCGCGCTTGGATGTCACTGACCTGGCGGCGCGCGCGCAGCAACTCCACGCGACTGAGGTCGCCCGAGGCAAACAGGTTTTCATTCATTTGCAGCTCTTCTTTGGCCAGACCCATGGCGAGTTGCTGCACGGCCAGGGCATCGTCCAGACCTTGCTTGCGCTGTGCGTAGAGCTTTTTCTGGGCCGACACCAAGGCGGGATAGGCCGCGAACTCGGGGCCAAACACCGGCGCGGCGCCACTGGCCTCGGCTTGGGCGCGCTGCAAGACCGCACGCAAGGCGGTGTTTTTGGCCTGGCTCTCGTCAAAGGCGGCCCGGGCGCGGTTGGGCTCCAGCACGGCCAGCACCTGGCCGGCCTTGACGGCCTCGCCTTCTTGCACCCGAATGGCCGACAACACGCCGCCATCCACCACCTGAATCACCTGGGTGCGGCCCCCGGGAATGATCTGGCCTTGGGCGCGTACGGTTTGGTCGATCTCAAACCAGGCCGACCAGCCCACAAACAAGACCACGACCAGAACGACGACACTGAGCATTTTGGAAGGACGGTAGGCGATCATGCGGTGGCTCCATTGGCATTGAGGCGTGCCATGACTTGTGCTTTGGGGCCGTCCATCACCACTTGGTGATTGGCCACTACCAGGATGCGGTCCACCAGCTGCAGCATGTCGGGCTTGTGGGTGACCAGCACCAGGGTGTGCTGCGCCGCTATGGTTTGCAAGAGCAAGTCAGTGATCTGGCGCTCGCTGTTGCCGTCGACCGAAGAGGTGGGCTCGTCGAGCAGCCAGATGCTGGGCGCACGCAGCACCACGCGGGTGAGGTTGACGAGTTGGCGCTGACCACCCGACAGGCCCGTGCCGCCTTCAAAGATTTCTTGCTGCAAGCCACGCGGGTGGGGCGTGATGACGGCTTGCATCAGGCCGGTGCGCTGGGCGGCGGCCAAGATGGCGGGGTCACCGGGGTCAGCCAGCCCTAAGAGTAAGTTCTCGCGCAGGGTGCCGGCAAACAAGCGCCCTTCTTGTTGCAAGTAGCCAATGTGCTCGGACAAGGGGGCTTTGGCGATGTGGCTCAAGTCCACCCCGTCGAGCAAGATGCGCCCTTCTTGGGGTTTGTACATGCCCGAGAGCAAGCGCAGCAAGGTGGTTTTGCCAGCGCCCACCGGGCCGATGATGCCGATGCGCTCACCAGCTTTGATGCTCAACTGGGGAATGGCCAAGGCGGGGCTGGCACCGTAGCGGGCGGTGACTTTGTCAAAACTGTAGTTGCCGTGCACTTTGTCCAGAACGACTGGTTCGTGGTCGTGGTGGTCGTTTTCCAGGCGCCACAAGGCATCCAGCCCTTCGAGTGCGGCTTTGGCATAGGACCACTGCAGGGCTTGCGCCGCCACCGCAGCCACCGGGCTGAGCACACGCCCCGACAGAATGGTGCAGGCAATCAAGCCGCCTTGGGTGAGTTCGCCTTTGCTGACCAGATAGGCACCAAAGGCGACCAAGAGCACGTAGCTCATTTGTTGGAAGCTGGAGATGAGGTGCTGGAAGTGTTCGCTCAAGTCGCGTGATTGCAGCTCGGCCTCGCGCGCTTCGTCGACATTGGTGAGCCAGCGCCCAAGCATGCGCCAGCCGCCTTGGCCTGATTTGAGGGTTTCGGCACCTTCCACGGTTTCGACCAGCAAGCCGGTTTTGAAGTTGCCTGCCTTGGCGCCTTGTTTGGCGAGCACTTCCATGCGTGAGCGGGTCGACAGGCCCAGGCTCAAGGCGGCCACAAAGAACACCAGGGGCACGATGACCAGTGCGCCACTCATCAGGGCCATGATGATCAGGAAGAGCAGCGCAAAGGGCATGTCGACCAGCACACTGGTGGTGACTTGGGTCAGGAAGCTGCGCACGCTCTCATAACCGCGCATTTGTGCGGCCAAGCTGCCCACACTGCGCGGCAACTGGTCGAGCCGAACGGCGAGCAGACGCAGATAGACGGTGCGCGCCATACGCTGGTCGACTTCGTCGATGATGTTTTCATAAAGCTGTGTGCGGGCGCTGCGGGCCATCCAGTCCAGGCCAATGGCCAGCAGCGCCCCCAGGCTCAAGACCATCAGGGTTTGCGTGGCCCCGGTGGGGATCACCCGGTCGTAGATTTGCATGGAGTAAAACGAGGTGATCAGCCCCAAAATGCCAATCATCAAACCGCCTGTAGCGGCTTCAATCAGGCGGCCTTTTTGCGCGGCGATCTCGGTGCGTATGAGGG
>CAINUX010000138.1 GCA_903853895.1 uncultured beta proteobacterium
GCGCTGCGTCACACTGGGGCTGCCTTTGCTGTCCAGAAAGCTGATCAAGGCCTCGCCCACGGCCAGCTCGGTGATGGCGGTACCAATATCCAGCCCCGGGTTGCCGCGCATGGTGTCGGCGGCGGATTTGACCGCTTTCTGGTCGCGCGGCGTGAAGGCGCGCAGCGCGTGCTGTACGCGGTTGCCCAGCTGGGCCAGCACAGAGTCGGGGATATCCAGCGGGTTTTGCGTCACAAAGTACACACCCACGCCTTTGCTGCGCACCAGGCGCACCACCAGCTCGATGCGCTCAATGAGCACTTTGGGCGCGTCGTTGAACAGCAAATGGGCCTCGTCAAAGAAGAACACCATCTTGGGTTTGTCCAGGTCGCCCACCTCGGGCAACGTCTCGAACAATTCACTGAGCATCCACAGCAAAAAGGTGGCATACAGGCGCGGTGCGTTCATCAGCTTGTCGGCGGCCAGGATGTTGACCACGCCCTGGCCTTTGGAGTCCGTCTGCATGAAGTCGGCAATATTGAGCATGGGCTCGCCAAAGAATTTTTCGCCGCCCTGGCTTTCGATCTGCATCAGCCCGCGCTGGATGGCGCCAATGCTGGCGGCGCTGATGTTGCCGTACTCGGTGGTGTACTGGCTGGCGTTGTCGCCCACGTCCTGGCACATAGCGCGCAGGTCTTTCATGTCCAGTAGCAGCAGACCATCGTCATCGGCAATCTTGAATACCAGTTGCAGCACACCGGCCTGGGTTTCGTTCAGGTTCAGCATGCGCGAGAGCAGTAGCGGACCCAGGTCGCTGACGGTGGCGCGCACCGGGTGCCCCTGTTCGCCGAACACGTCCCACAGCGTGGTGGGGAAGGCCTGGTAGGCGGGCTCCGGCAGTCCACGCTCCTTGATGATCTGGCTCAGCTTGGGGCTAGGGCTGCCGCTCTGCGAGATGCCGGTCAGGTCGCCCTTAATGTCGGCCATGAACACCGGCACGCCCAGCCGCGAGAAGCCTTCGGCCATGGTTTGCAGGGTGATGGTCTTGCCGGTTCCGGTGGCGCCGGTGATCAGTCCGTGGCGGTTGGCCTTGTTGGGCAGCAGGCTGCACTGGACAGTGCTGTTGTCTGTGCCATGTTGTGCAATCAGGATGCTGGCGTCGGTGGAAGCGGTCATGAAAATCCCAAAAAGTACAATTCAGGTAGTAGCGTAACGAACTTTTGAAGGATTTCACGTGGCAGGACATAGCAAATGGGCCAATATTCAGCACCGCAAGGGCCGCCAGGATGAAAAGCGTCAGCGCGTGTGGACCCGGGTGATGCGTGAAATCATGGTGGCAGCCCGCATGGGGGGGGGCGACCTGAGCACCAATCCGCGGCTGCGCCTGGCGATTGAGAAGGGCAAGGCCGCCAACATGCCAGCAGAAAACGTGAAGTACGGCATCGCCAAGGCCACGGGCACTTTGGAAGGCATTGTTTACGAGGAAATCCGCTACGAGGGCTATGGCATTGGCGGCGCCGCCATCATTGTCGACACCATGACCGACAACAAGGTGCGCACCGTGGCCGAAGTGCGCCACGCGTTCAGCAAGCACGGCGGCAACATGGGTACGGAAGGCTCAGTGGTGTTCCAGTTCAAACACTGTGGGCAACTGATTTTTGCGCCCGGCACCAGCGAAGACAAGATCATGGAAGTGGCGCTGGAGGGCGGTGCCGAGGATGTGGTCACCGATGACGATGGTGCCATCGAAGTGCTGACCGCGTATGCCGATTACGAAGCCGTCAAGCAGGCGCTCGAGGCGGCCGGTCTGCACGCCGAGGTGGCGGGTGTCACCATGCGCGCAGAGAACACGATTGAGCTGACGGGCGATGAAGCCGCACGCATGCAAAAACTACTCGACGTGCTCGAAGACCTGGACGATACCCAGGAGATTTACCACAACGCCGCCCTATGACCGTCCACACAAAGTGCAATATTTTCAAGCGCGACCACGCGCATCGGAGTGACCTATGAATGTTCTGGTGATCGGGGGGGGCGGGCGTGAGCACGCGATGGCCTGGAAGTTGGCAGAGTCCGACAAGGTCCAGATGGTCTTTGTGGCGCCGGGCAATGGCGGCACGGCGCTGGACAGTCGTCTCAAGAACGTGCCCATCACTGATGTGGTGGCGCTGCGCGAATGGGCGCAGGAGAACAAAATCGGTCTGACCGTGGTCGGGCCCGAAGGCCCGCTGGCGTCCGGTGTGGTGGATGAATTCCGCGCCCACGGTCTGCGCATCTTTGGGCCTACAAAGGCCGCAGCACAGTTGGAAAGCTCCAAGGCGTTTTCCAAGGCCTTTATGCAGCGGCACAACATTCCCACGGCAGCCTATGAGGCCTTTACCGACCCGACAGCAGCACACGCGTATGTGCAGCGCATGGGCGCGCCCATCGTCGTCAAGGCCGATGGCCTGGCGGCGGGTAAGGGTGTCGTGGTAGCCATGACCCTGGAAGAAGCCCATGCAGCGATTGATTTCATGCTGCTGGACAACACGCTGGGCGTGGTGCACAACGCTGGCGAGGGCGGTCAGGCCGTGCCGCGCGTGGTGATTGAAGAATTCCTGGTGGGCGAAGAGGCCAGCTTCATGGTGCTGTGCGATGGCAAGGATGTGGTGGCTCTGGCCACCAGCCAGGACCACAAGCGCCTGCTGGACGACGACCAGGGCCCCAATACCGGTGGCATGGGCGCTTATTCGCCCGCGCCGGTGGTCACACCCCAGGTGCATGCCCGCGCCATGCGCGAGATCATCTTGCCCACGCTCAAGGGCATGGAACAGGACGGCATCCCCTACACCGGTTTTTTGTACGCCGGGCTGATGATTGATCCGCAAGGCCAAGTCAAGACGCTGGAATTCAACTGCCGCATGGGCGACCCGGAAACGCAGCCCATCCTGATGCGCCTGAAGACGGACTTTGTCGACGTCATGATGGCGGCCACGGATGCTGGCGGCCTCGCAAACATGGAGCTCGATTGGGACCGCCGCACTGCGCTGGGTGTGGTGCTGGCAGCTCACGGCTACCCCAGCACGCCGCGCAAGGGCGATGTGATTGAGGGGCTGCCCACGGCGAACAAGTTGTCGGATGAAGCATCCATGGTGTTCCACGCTGGGACCGAACAACGGGACGGCGCGACGCTGACCAATGGTGGACGCGTGTTGTGTGTCACGGCCCTGGCCGAAAACGCCCGCGCCGCCCGACAAGCGGCCTATGAAGCCATCCACGGCATTCGTTTCAACGGCATGCAATACCGCACCGACATTGGCCATCGCGCGGTCAAGCAGGCTGGCGAGGCCAAGGCTGCAAAATGACTGATACCCGCGTGGAGCAGGTAGGCACCTATCTGAAGGGCTTGCAGGAGCGGATCACGGCGACTGTGACGGCGATGGACGACCAGGTGTTCGTGTCGGACGCCTGGGAAAAGGCCCCGGGTGAGCCGCTGCAAGGCCATGGCATCACCCGCATTCTGGAAGGTGGTTCGGTGTTCGAGCGCGCGGGCTGCGGTTTTTCGCACGTGCGTGGTCCCAAGTTGCCGCCATCGGCCACCCAGCACCGCCCCGAACTGGCTGGTGCGCCATTCGAGGCCATGGGCGTGTCGCTGGTGTTCCATCCGCGCAACCCTTATGTGCCCACCGTGCACATGAATGTGCGCATGATCTCGGCCGGTCACCCCGGTGCCGACCCGGTGTGCTGGTTTGGCGGCGGCATGGATATGACGCCTTACTACGGTCATGAAGAAGATGCCGTGCACTTCCACGCCACGTGTCGTGACGCCGTGCAGCCCTTTGGTGCTGACAAGTACCCGCATTTCAAGCGGTGGTGTGACGAGTATTTCTACCTGAAGCACCGCAACGAGCAACGCGGCATCGGCGGCATCTTCTATGACGATTTTTCCGAAGGTGGCTTCGACAACGGCTTCGCGCTAATGCAATCGGTGGGCAATGCCTTCCTGTTTGCCTATGTGCCCGTTGTCGAGCAGCGCAAGGACACGTCCTATGGTGAGCGCGAGCGCGCCTTCCAGTTGTACCGCCGCGGCCGCTATGTGGAGTTCAACCTGGTGTGGGATCGGGGCACGCATTTCGGGCTGCAATCCGGTGGGCGTACCGAGTCCATTTTGCTGTCCATGCCGCCACTGGCCAGTTGGTCCTACCAGTCGGTTCCCGCGCCCGGCTCGCCCGAAGACGCGCTGTACACGCAATTCCTGCCCCGTCGGGACTGGGTCTGAGCGTGGCAGCAGGGACACTGCGGCGCATCGGTGTCTTTGGCGGTGCATTCGATCCACCGCATATCGCCCATGTGGCGCTGGCGCGTGCCGCGCTTGCACAACTTCAACTGGACCAATTGCGCATCGTCCCAACAGGAAAGGCCTGGCACAAAAGCCGCAGCCTGACGCCCGCCGTTCACCGGCTGGAAATGGCCCGACTGGCCTTTGCGGAACTGGACCGCGTGGTGGTGGACCCGCGGGAGACGCTGCGGTCTGGCCCCAGCTACACAGTGGACACTTTGTTGGAATTGCGCACCGAGTATCCGCAGGCCCAGCTCTTTTTGGTGCTGGGTCAGGACCAGGCTGAGGCCCTGGGTTCCTGGCACCGTTTTAGCGAGATTCCCGAATTTGCTACAATATGTGTAGCTGCACGCACAGATTTCACGAGGGCTAGAGGCATGTCTGATGCACTGCCAGCGGAAATCCCAGGTTTGCGACGGCTTGAAATGCCTCCCCTGGAGGTCAGTGCCACGGATATCCGCTTGCGTTTGGCCCAACGCCAAACCGTTTCCCCACTGGTTTTTGAACCCGTTGCGCGTTATATTGCCCAACACCACCTTTACCAATTCGCCTGATGAATACATCCACTGTTGCCAAAAAAGACATTAACAAGCTCCAACGGGCCATCGTCGATGGACTCGAAGACGTCAAAGCCCAGGACATCGTCGTGTTTGACACCGAGCATTTGTCAGCATTGTTTGAACGGGTCATCATCGCATCGGGTACCTCCAATAGGCAGACCAAGGGCTTGGCAGCCAGCGTACGCGATGCTGTTCGCGAGGCTGGCTTCGAGAAACCGCGGGTGGAGGGTGAGGTCAACGGTGAGTGGATTATTGTGGACTGTGGCCAAGCGGTGGTGCACATCATGCAACCGAATTTCCGTCAGTACTACAACCTGGAAGAGCTTTGGGGCGACAAACCTGTGCGCATGAAACTGGGTGCATCCAAGCCCGCGGTCGCGGAAAGCGCCAAGCCTGCCGCCAAGGCGGTACCAAAAGTGGAGCCGAGTCTGCGGCGCTCCAATGCTGCCAAGAAGGGTGTGGCAGAAGCCTTCCCGTCCAAGGCGCAGATGAAGAAAGACGCAGAAAAGGCAGCCAAGCCCAAGGCACCTGCCCGCAAGTCCGCGGCGCCCAAAGCGCGTACCACATCTGCGGCCCCTGTCGCAGCTCCTGCCGCTGCGCCAGCCAAAAAAGTGGCTGCGAAGAAAGTTGCGACGCCTGCTAAACGCACGGTCGTTGGCAAGCCCGCTGCCAAGCCGGCAGCAAAATCGGCCGCCAAGCCAGCGGCCAAGAAAACTGCCCCGCGTAAAGCCTGATACCGTCCGTGCGGCTGATCATCGTCGCCGTCGGTCTGCGCGTGCCCGATTGGGCGCAGACGGCGTGGGACGACTATGCCAAGCGCTTTCCGCATGAGTTGAAAGTGGAGCTCAAGGCCGTCAAGACCGAGCCACGCGGCTCCAAGACTCTGGAAACTCTCTATGCCGCCGAACGTGCCCGCATAGAAGCCGCCATCCCCAAAGGAGCCCGCATTGTGGCGCTGGACGAGCGCGGCACCACGGTGACCACGCTGGCGCTGGCAGCCAAGCTAAAAGACTGGCAACTCGGGGGAGGGGATGTGGCCCTGGTCATCGGCGGCCCGGACGGCCTGGACCCCGCATTTCGCCAGGCCGCACACGAGCGCATCCGTCTGTCCGACATGACCCTGCCCCATGCCTTTGCCCGCGTGCTGTTGATCGAGCAGTTGTACCGCGCTTGGTCGGTGAACGCAAACCACCCCTATCACCGCGAGTAGATCTGAATGCCCCCCGTGCCTGATTTCATCTACCTCGCATCGCAGAGCCCGCGGCGCAGCCAGTTGCTGGACCAGCTGGGCGTGCGCCACGCGCTGCTGCTGGCAGATGCGGACGAAGACACCGAATCGCTGGAAGTGCAATTGCGCAGCGAAGCACCCAAGACCTATGTGCAGCGCGTGACCGCCCTGAAGTTGCAGGCAGCCCAGCAGCGCCTGGTGCGTCGCAATCTGCTGCCGGCGCCCATTCTGTGTGCCGACACCACAGTCGCGTTGGGGCGCAGCATCTTTGGCAAGCCTGAGGACGCCGAAGATGCCAAGCGCATGTTGCACGCGCTGTCCAACCGGCCACACCGCGTGATGACGGCAATTGCCATTGGCTGGGGCGATCAGTACGCCGTGGCCTGCAGCGAATCCTGGGTGACGTTTGCTGAGTGGAGCGAGGCCGACATAGAGGCCTACGTGGCGTCGGGCGAGCCCATGGGCAAGGCCGGTGCCTATGCCGTGCAGGGCAGGGCGGCGGCGTACATTGCCCACATCAGCGGGAGTTACTCTGGCATCATGGGGCTCCCACTGTTTGAAACTGCCCAGGCGCTCCGCTCCCTGGGTTTGTGCCTCTGAACAGACCAACCTGGACATGCCGCCGATGCAAAACGACATCTTGATCAATTGGTCCCCCCAGGAAACCCGGGTCGCCATACTGGAAAACGGTTCGTTGCAAGAGCTCCATGTCGAGCGCACGCTCGAGCGTGGGCTGGTTGGCAATGTGTACCTGGGCAAGGTGGCGCGGGTGCTGCCGGGCATGCAGTCGGCGTTTATCGATATCGGTCTGGAGCGTGCTGCGTTTTTGCACGTCGCCGACGTCTGGCACCGCCAGCCGGATGGCGAGGCACCGTTCATTGCCAAGGGGGCTGCGCCAGTCATTCCCATTGAAAAGCAGATTTTTGAAGGCCAGGCGCTGATGGTGCAGGTCATCAAGGAGCCTATTGGCACCAAGGGCGCCAGGCTGTCCACACAGATCAGTATTGCCGGGCGCTTGCTGGTGTTTTTGCCACAGGACGACCACATCGGTGTATCGCAGAAAATCCCGAAAGATCAACGCGATGAATTGCGCGCACGCTTGCAGCAGTTGGCCGGCACGCAGGGTGGCGGCTTTATCCTGCGCACCAATGGCGAAGATGCGACCGACGCCGAACTGGGCGATGACATTGGTTATTTGCGCAAGGCCTGGGCGCGCACCAAAGACGCGTCCACGCGTTTGCCACCCCAGTCCCTGTTGCACCAGGACTTGAGTCTGCTGCAGCGGGTGTTGCGCGACATGGTAGGCGAGTCTACCCAAACGATTCGGGTCGATTCACGGGAGCAATTTGATGCGCTGAAGGCCTTTGGTGCTGAGTTCATGCCCATGGCCGCCGACAAGTTACAGCACTACAAAGGTGAGCGCCCGATTTTCGACTTGTTTTCGATCGACGAAGAGATCGAGAAGGCGCTGGGGCGCCGGGTAGAGCTGAAGTCAGGGGGGTACCTGATCGTGGACCAGACCGAAGCTCTGACCACTGTTGACGTCAATACTGGCGGCTTTGTTGGCGCCCGCAATTTTGACGACACCATCTTCAAGACCAATCTGGAAGCCGCACAGGCCATTGCGCGCCAGTTGCGTCTGCGCAACTTGGGTGGCATCATCATTGTCGACTTCATCGACATGGTGCGCGAAGACCACCGCGACGCCGTACTGTCCGAGTTTCGCAAGCAGCTGTCGCGGGACCGGGTCAAGACCATGGCCGGTGGGTTCTCGCAGCTGGGCTTGGTGGAAATGACGCGCAAACGCACGCGCGAGTCGCTGGCCCACATGCTGTGCGAGCCCTGTGCCGCCTGCCAGGGCAAGGGCATTGTGAAGACCCCGCGCAGTGTGGCCTATGACATTTTTCGGGAAATTCTGCGGGAGGCCCGGCAGTTCAATCCCCGTGAGTTTCGGGTCGTGGCGTCGCCCAAGGTGATTGAGTTGTTTCTGGACGAGGAAAGCCAACATTTGGCGGGCTTGAGCGAGTTCATTGGCAAACCGGTGTCCCTGCAAAGCGAGGCTGCCATGGGGCAAGACCAGTACGATATCGTCCTGCTGTAGAACGGCTGTTTTTCGAGCGTCAACCCAACGTGTCTGAACTGACCCAGAACCGTCATCCGGTTCCCATTCTGACCTTTCACCAGATTGCCCCTGCGCCGCAAAAAGGCTCGGGGTTTCGCAGTCTGTGTGTCGATCCGGCGGACTTTCATAGGCAGATGGCGTTCCTGCATGCGCTGGGTTACCGGGGCCTGTCGATGAGCGCACTGCAACCCTATCTGCGTGGTGTGCGCATTGGCAAAGTGTTTGGCATCACCTTTGACGATGGCTACCTCAATAACCTGATCAATGCCCTGCCCACACTGCAGTGGTACGGTTTTTCGGCAACCTGCTATTGCCTAAGTGGCATGCTCGGTCAGACCAACAGCTGGGACCGGGATAACGGCGTGCCACCATCTCCACTGATGACCGCGCAGCACCTGCGCCAGTGGATCGCCGGTGGGCAGGAGGTCGGTGCCCACACGCGCAACCACGTGCGCTTGCCCACTCTGGACGTCGTGTCGGCTAGCGATGAGATCGTGCAGTGCAAGGCGGACCTGGAACAGATTACGGGTAAGGCGGTGGAGCATTTTTGCTACCCCTATGGGGAGTATGGCCCCGAGCATGTGGCCATGGTGCAGCAAGCGGGCTATGTGAGTGCGACCACCACACGCCGTGGACGCAGCGCGCGCGGCGACCACATGCTGGAATTGCCCCGCGTACCGGTGCTGCGCCGCACCAGCCGCCCTTTGCTGTGGTGGAAGCTGGTGTCGGGCTACGAAGACAAGCGCCGTTCATGAGTGCGGCGGCGGTGACAGATGCATCGATTGCCACAGAGGCGGTGGACGCGAAGCGCTTGCGCATTGCCGTACTGAACCGCATTTTCAGGCCCACCGGTGGCGGGGCCGAACGTTATTCCATCGCACTTGTCGAGCAGTTGGCACAGCGCCACGAGATTCACGTTTTTGCCCAGCAATTGGACCACCACTGGCCCGGAGTGACCTACCACACGGTGCCTATGCCGCTGGTCAGGCCGCGCTGGATCAACCAGCTGTGGTTTGCACTGGCTACCTGGTGGCAGACGCGCACGGGCTTTGATGTGGTCCATTCCCACGAAAACACCTGGCATGGCCAGGTGCAAACCGTGCATGTGGTGCCGGTCACGCATAGCCTACTGCATGGGCGCAGCGGTTGGAGGCGGGCGCTGCGGTGGGTCAAAATCGCCACCAGCCCGCGCCTGCTTACCTACCTAGCGCTGGAACGCGCACGCTACGCGTTGCGCCCATCGCGCTGCATTGTTTTGGCGTCGGGCACCTTGCAGCCGGTCATGGCGGCCAGCTTTCCCCACGCACTGGGCATGTGTGAGGTGGTGACGCCAGGTGTGGCAAGCGTGCCCGGTAAATGCACCGCGCAGCAGCGACTGGCCGCCCGGGCCGAGTTGGGTTTGCCCCAGACCGGGCGTTGCATTCTGTTCGTCGGAAACGACTTCCGCAAAAAAGGGCTGCCCACGCTGATCTCGGCGCTGGCACTGTTGCCGCCGGACTGTTTCCTGGCCGTGGTGGGCAATGCAGCACAACAGACGCTGGTGCAGCAGGTGCTAGATGCCAGTGGCCATAGCGCACGCGTTTTCTTCTTGGGCGCTTTACCTTCTGTGGATGTGGCCTACCAGGCCGCTGATTGCCTGGCCCATCCCACGCTGGAAGACACCTTTGCCATGGTGGTGCTGGAGGCCATGGCCCATGGCTTGCCCGTGGTGGTCAGCAGTGCCGCGTATTGCGGCATTGCGGCGCTACTGACCGCTGATGTGGACGCGCTGCTTCTGGACGACCCGCGTGATGCGGCGGCCCTGGGGGCGGCGTTGGGGCGGGTGTTGACGGATGATGCGTTGGCGGGGCGTCTGCGTGCGCAGGGCTTGGTGTTCGCAGGGCGGCATGCTTGGGGGCAGATTGCGCTGCAGCAGGAGGCTATTTATCGTCGAGTGGCTCTGTAGCCCCCACTCACCCCAGAGGGAGAGTCCCCACTCCCCCCAGCCCCGTCGCCCCGCCGGGCGAGGGGGAGCTTTAACAGCCGATTTTGTTACGTCGCGCCGAATACGGAATTACCGGCGGTGCGTTGCCAACGTTGTTTTCGCTTGCAGATTTCGCGCGAGGGAGTTCCGAGCGCCGGAGCCGGGCTGGAGAAATTTGTATTTGTAAAAAGCTCCGCTAGCCCTCGTGGAATGGGTGCGATTAGCTACTGAATGTATAGCAAATTAGTCACTCGGCGCTCGGAACTTCGACTATTGAATTCTGGATGCGCAATAACAGCGGCAACCTCACGCCAGTAATTCCGTAGCCGGCGCAACAAAATCAAATCGGCTGTTAAAGCTCCCCCTCGCCCGGCGGGGCGAGGGGGCTGGGGGGAGTGGGGAGACTCCCCTGGGGCGGAGTGGGGATTGCCCCCAATCCCAATTGATACAGCCGCGCATAGTGCCCATTCAACGCAATCAGCTCCTGGTGGCTACCCGTCTCCACAATGCGCCCGGCGTCCATGGCCACGATCCGTGTCGCATGCATGACGGTGGAGAGCCGGTGGGCGATAACCAGTGTGGTGCGGTTGCGGATCAGGCCCTGTAAGGCGTCCTGCACTGCACGTTCCGACTCGGTATCCAGTGCCGAAGTAGCTTCATCCAGGATCAGGATGGGCGCGTCCTTGTACAGCGCCCGGGCGATGGCCAGGCGCTGGCGCTGGCCGCCTGAAAGCTGCATGGCGTTGTGGCCCACCAGGGTATCGAGCCCTTGGGGCAAGCCTTCAACCAGCGCGCCCAGGTTGGCCGCCCGCAGGCAGTCAATGACCTTGTCGCGTTGCAGTTCCATCCCCAAGGCCACATTGGCGGCCATGGTGTCGTTGAGCATGATGACGTGCTGGCTGACAAAGGCAAATTGCGCGCGCAGCGACTGCAGGTTCCAGTCGCGCAGGTCGTGGCCGTCGAGCAAGATCTGGCCGCTTCGGATATCCACGAAACGGGGCAACAGGTTCACCAAGGTCGATTTGCCGGCACCGGATGCGCCCACAATGGCGATGGTCTCCCCACCGTGGATGCTGAGGCTCAAGCTGTCGATGACCAAAGCGCCCTCGGCACCGTACTGCACCACCACGTCTTTGAACACCATTTCGCCACTGGAGCGCGGGGTGGAAAACGAGCCCTGGGTTTCGGCGGGGACATCCTGAATCAGCGCCAGGCCACGCTCCAGCGCTGCCAGACCCCGGGTGATGGGGCTGGAGACTTCGGACAACTGGCGGATCGGCGCAATGATCATCAGCATGGCGGTGACAAAGGCCACAAAGCCGCCGACCGAGGTATCACTGGTGGCACTCTGTACCAATGCCACCGAGATGACGGCCGACAACGCCATGGCGGCCAGCATCTGGGTCATGGGGGTCATGGCGGCGCCTGCCAC
>CAINUX010000139.1 GCA_903853895.1 uncultured beta proteobacterium
GATGTGATTCTGGTCTCGGGCACGATGGGCGATCACGGCGTGGCGGTGATGTCCCAGCGCGAATCGCTGGAGTTTGAGACCACCATCGAATCCGACACCGCCGCCCTGCACACCCTGGTGCAGGCGATGCTGCAGACACTACCCGACTCCACGGCCCTGCACGTACTGCGCGACCCCACGCGCGGCGGGCTGGCGACCACGCTCAACGAAATCGCCACGCAATCAAAAGTTGGCATGGTGATCGAGGAAGCTTTGATTCCCGTGCTGCCGCAGGTGGAGGCGGCCTGCGAGCTGCTGGGCCTGGACCCGCTGTACGTGGCCAACGAAGGCAAGCTCATTGCCATCTGCGCGCCCGAGGTGGCCGACACCCTGCTGGCCGCCATGCGCGCGCATCCATTGGGCAGCGGTGCACGCCGCATAGGCACCGTCACGCAAGACGCCCATTACTTTGTCCAGATGAATACCAAATTTGGCGGGCGGCGGGTGGTGGATTGGCTCAGCGGCGAGCAACTACCGCGGATTTGTTAACCCTTGCCCCATGCGCATCCTCCTGCTCACCCATAGCTTCAACAGCCTGACACAACGGCTGTTTGGCTTGCTGCGTGCGCTGGGTCATACCGTGTCGGTGGAACTGGACATTGCAGACGCAGTGACCGAAGAAGCGGTGCAGATGTTCCAGCCCGAAGTGATTCTGGCGCCTTTTTTGAAACGCCGCATACCCGAGAGCGTCTGGGCGCGCACCGTATGCCTGGTGGTCCACCCCGGCATCCCCGGCGACCGTGGCCCCAGCGCGCTGGATTGGGCTATTCACCGGGGCGATACGCAGTGGGGCGTGACGGTGTTGCAGGCGGTGGAAGACATGGACGCCGGAGAAGTGTGGGCCTGGGAGCCCTTTGCCGTGCGCCCCGGTGCCACCAAATCCAGTCTGTACCGCCGCGAAGTAACCCATGCCGCCGTAGTGGCCGTACTGAGAGCCTTGCAACGCTTTGCACCCGACAGCTTGACTCCCAAGGCAGCAGGCTTATTGGGGTCAGTGGCAATCAAGCCAGGCACCTGGAATCCGCTAATGCGCCAAATCGATAGACGTATCAACTGGCCCACCGACCTCACACAAACCGTGCTCCAAAAAATCGCCGCCGCCGACGGCTCCCCGGGCGTGCTGGATGCCCTGTTCAACGACCCCTGCCGCCTGTTCGACGCCCACCCCGCCAGTGCAGAAGTTTTGGACGCGTTTTCGAAGAGCGAGCCCGGCACGGTGCTAGCCCGGCGCGGACCTGCACTCCTGCGTCGCACCGTAGACGGCGCCATCTGGATCGGCCACGTGCGCCAGGAGGAATTCGCAACGCCAGCCCAAGCCGCACCCACGCAGTCCCCGGCCGCCAACGTGCTCAAGCTGGCCGCCACGCGCGTGTTTGCCGCTCAATCCGCCGCCTTGCCCGAATTGCCCGTGCCCCTGATGCGCATTGAGAGCGAATGGGACGAACTGCGCTACCGCGAATTCGGCCCCGCAGACGCGCGCGTGGGATGGCTGGACTTTGAATTCCACAACGGCGCCATGTCCGAACGCCAGTGCCAGCGGCTACGAGATGCTTTGCGCTGGGTGCGCACGCGATCCACGCAGGTGCTGGTGCTGGCCGGTGGAAAGGAGTTCTTTTCCAACGGCATTCACCTGCATGACATCGAAGCCGCCCAGCGCGTGGCCGGTGACAGCGCGGCCGATGCCTCCATGCGCAACATCAACGCCATGGACGACGTGGCGCTGGAGCTGCTCACGCTTACCGACCGCATCACCGTCGCGGCGCTGCACGGCAACGCGGGGGCGGGTGGCTGCTTTCTGGCGCTGGCCGCCGACCTGGTCTGGGGACACGCTGGCGTGGTGCTCAATCCGCACTACAAGAACATGGGCAATCTCTACGGCTCGGAGTACTGGACCTATTCCCTGCCCCGGCGCATTGGCGAGGCCGCCAGCCGCGCCCTGATGCAGGAGCGCCTGCCACTGACCGCCGCAGATGCGGTGGCGCGCGGCCTGCTGGACGCCTCATTCGGCGAAGGCGCGCAGGACTTTGGCGACCAGGTGCTAGAGCGTGCCCTGGCCTTGGCAGCGACGCATAATCTGGGGGAGCGTCTGGCAGAAAAACAGGCGCAACGGGAACAGGACGAGGCCCTCAAACCACTGGCCGACTACCGCTCCGAGGAACTGCAACGCATGCACCGCAACTTTTACGGCTTCGATCCCAGCTACCACGTGGCGCGGCACCATTTTGTTTATCGCAAGCCACATGCATGGACCCCGCGTCACCTGGCAGTTCATAGATAGAACAGCCGATAGCCCTCGTAAAGACTGTATAGCACGCTATCAAACCAAGAGCAATTCAATGTCCCCGCCCGCTTTGCCCGATCCCCACGATTCACTGCCCCTGGTGCTCGTAGTTGACGACGAAGCGCGCTCGCTGGATTCGATTCGCCGCAATCTGGAGGAGGACTTCCGCATTTTGACTGCCAGCTCTGCCGAAGTTGCCCGCGATCTACTGGAACGCCACGAGGTCAGCGTCATCCTGTGCGACCAGCGTATGCCCGGCACCAGCGGCGTGAAATTCTTGAAGGAAGTCCGCGAGTTGTGGCCCGACACCGTGCGCATCATTATTTCGGGCTACACCGACTCGCAGGACATCATTGCCGGCATCAACGACGCGGGGATTTACCAGTACCTGCTTAAGCCCTGGGTACCGGAGCATCTGCTTTCCACCGTTTTCAAAGCCGCCGAGGCGCGCAGCTTGCAAATCCAGACCCAGCGTCTGAATCTGGAGCTGCGAACCAGCACTCCGGTGCTGCGAAAGCGTGGCATCGCAAGCCTTGCCAGCGCCCGCGCCGCTTTTGATTTTGACAGTCTGGTGCGCTCCAGCGAAAGCCCACTCAATGGCGTTTGCGAAATCGCCGCGCGCATTGCCCGCTATGATTTATCGGTGCTGGTCACAGGCGAATCGGGCACCGGCAAGGAGCTGCTGGCACGCGCCATGCATTACGCCAGCCCGCGCTGCGAACGCGCCTTCGTCATGGAAAACTGCGCTGCGTTGACCGACACGCTGCTCGAGTCGGAACTGTTCGGGCACAAGCGGGGTTCGTTCACCGGGGCGTTTGAAGACCACCAGGGCCTGTTCCAGCGAGCGGACGGCGGCACGATTTTTCTGGACGAGATTGGCGACACTTCGCCCGCCTTCCAGGTCAAGTTGTTGCGTGTGCTGCAAGAGGGTGAAGTGCGCCCTGTGGGTGCCAGCCGCCCGGTGCTGGTGAATGTGCGCGTAATTGCCGCTACGCACCGGGATCTGGAGGCAGACATGCACCAGGGCCGCTTTCGTGAAGACCTCTATTACCGCATTGCCGGCAGCACCCTGTGTGTGCCGCCCCTGCGCGAACGCAGCGCCGACATCTTGCCCATTGCCGACATGCTGCTCTCACGTGCGGCGCAAGAGCTGGGCCGACCCGAGGTGCGATTTGCCAGCGATGTGCAAGCCAATCTGCTGGCTTACGCCTGGCCGGGCAACATCCGTGAGCTGCGCAACGAGATCTACCGCGCAGTGGCGTTGTCTGATGGTCAAGTAGTGTCGGCCAGCGCTTTTTCGCCGCGCGTGCTCTATGGGCACCCGGGCATGCGTACTCCCTCAGCCGATGGCCGCCACAACGCCGTGCCCCAAAGCGGTAGTTTGCAAGAGCGCCTGGATGCCGTTGAGGCGGTGATCTTGCGCCAAACCATGCTGCGACTGCACTGGAACAAAACACACGCGGCCAAAGAACTGGGCCTGTCGCGGGTGGGCTTGCGCCAGAAGCTGGTGCGCTTTGGATTGGAGGGACAAGGCGATGCTTAACGTCCTGTGGCTGCAGTCCGGTGGTTGTGGCGGTTGCAGCATGTCGTTGCTGTGCGCGGACACGGCAGACTTTCACGCACTACTGCGTCAGATGGGGGTGAACCTGCTGTGGCACCCGGTCTTGTCGCTGGAGTCGGGGCAGGAGTGTTTGCAGGTACTGGAGGATTGCCTGAGTGGCAACGTGGCGCTGGACGTGCTGTGCATCGAAGGTGCGCTGTTGCGTGGGCCCAATGGCTCGGGACGCTTCCACATGCTGGCTGGCACCCAGCAGCCCATGCTGCATTGGGTGGAGCGCCTGTGCGCTGTCGCCAACGACGTGCTGGCCGTGGGCAGTTGCGCAGCGTTTGGCGGCATCACGGCGGGCGGCCTGAACCCGACGGATGCCTGTGGCTTGCAGTTTGAGGGCGACCATGCGGGCGGCGTGCTGGGTGCCGGGTGGCGCAGCCGCTCGGGCCGGCCGGTTGTCAACGTGGCGGGTTGCCCGACCCATCCAGGCTGGGTGCTGGAAACTTTGGCTGCGCTGGCGCAGGGCAGCATGGGAGCAGACGCACTGGACGGCTTGCGGCGACCCAGGTTCTACAGCGACCAACTCGTTCACCATGCCTGCGCGCGCAACGAGTACTACGAATACAAGGCAAGTGCACACAAGCCGTCAGATTTGGGGTGTCTGATGGAGAACATGGGCTGCAAGGGCACACAAGCGCATGCCGATTGCAATATCCGGCTTTGGAATGGCGAAGGCTCGTGCATCCGTGGCGGCTATGCCTGTATCAATTGCACGGAGCCGGGATTTGAGGAGCCGGGACACCCATTCCATCGCACGCCCAAGGTAGCGGGCATTCCGATTGGGCTACCGACTGACATGCACAAGGCATGGTTTGTGGCGCTGGCATCGCTCTCCAAATCTGCCACGCCGCAGCGGGTCAAACTCAACTCCACCGCAGACCACCTGGTGGTGGCTCCGCTCATCAAGAAGACGGGTCTCAAATGAGCGTCAGCACCGCTGTCTCGCGCCTCATTGTTGGCCCCTTCAACCGCGTTGAGGGGGATCTGCAAGTCAGCCTGGACGTTGCCGATGGCAGGGTGCAAAACGCCTGGGTCAACGCCACCATGTACCGGGGCTTTGAGCAAATCTTGCAGGGCAAGCATCCGCTGGATGCGCTGATCTTCGTACCGCGCATTTGCGGCATTTGCTCGGTCACGCAGTCGGTCGCTGCCGCACGGGCATTGGGCGCTGCGTGTGGCGTGGAGGTGCCACCCAACGGCGTATGGCTCACCAATTTGATGCTGGCCTGCGAGAACGCTTCCGACCACTTGACGCACTTCTATCTGTTCTTCATGCCGGATTTCACGCGCCCTGCCTACGCCGAGAGGCCATGGCACGCGTTGACGCATGCGCGCTTTGCCGCGCACACCGGGGCCCATGCCCGCGAGGCCATGGCTGCGCGCCAGCGCTGGCTGCAGATCATGGGCACGCTGGGCGGAAAGTGGCCGCATACACAGTCCATCGCTGCAGGTGGGGTGAGCCGCAACGTCACTGCGTCCGAGCGCTTTCGACTTGGCGCCAAAGTGGCTGAGATGCGTGCATTTCTGGAACGCGTGTTGTACGGCTCCAGCCTGGAAGAAGTTGCCACCCTGGACAGCGAAGCAGCCCTCTCACAATGGTTGGCGCGCGATAGTCTGCGGGGGGACTTGCGATTGTTCCTTACCATCGCACAGGATTTGAAACTGGAAACTCTGGGGCACGGCCCCGATCTGACCTTGAGCTACGGCAGCTTTGCCGACCCCACTGGGCGCCACGCTTTTGTACCGGGTGTGTGGGATGGCAACGCGTTGCAAGCGGTTAACACGGCCCACATTGCTGAAGATGCCCGCCACGCCTGGCTGGCGGAGACGGATGCCGTACTGCACCCATCACAAGGCTTTACGCTGCCGGACATCGACAAAGCCGGCGCCTACACCTGGAACAAGGCCCCGCGCCTGAATGGCAGGGTGGTGGAAACCGGTGCACTGGCCCGCCAGTTGGCGGACGCGCAACCGCTAATACGCGCCATGTGGGCAAAAGGCGGCGGCAATGTGGTGACACGGGTGCTGGCGCGATCCATTGAGCTGGCACGTCTGGTGATGTGGGCCGAGCAGGCCCTGCGCGCCATTCAGCCGGATGCGCCGTGCAGTGCCGAGGCCCTGTTACCAGACGAGGCAGATTCATTTGGCTTGTGCGAAGCGGCACGCGGCAGCCTGGGGCATTGGCTTTCCATACGGGGCGGAAAAATTGCCAACTACCAAATCATCGCGCCCACGAGTTGGAACTTTTCTCCACGTGACCGATTCGGCACACCTGGCGCCCTGGAAGCCGCACTGATAGGCGCACCCGTGTTGCCCGGTGAATCCACGCCGCTGGCCGTACAGCACATCGTGCGCTCATTTGACCCTTGCATGGTCTGCACTGTGCATTAACCATGGCACGCTTTGAAATTCATAGCATTCATGCCACCTCCCCAGAGGGGGTTGACGACGACACCTGGCTCGATGTCATCCACAAGATGGACGATGTCTACTCGCAGCTACTGCATGATGAAGTGGCACTGGAGCAAAAGAACGCACAGTTGGAGGCCTCGCAGCAGCTCATCTACAGCCTGCTATCCAGCATGTCGGATGTACTGGTTGCGGCCGATGCACAAGGAATGATCGAGCAGACCAACCAGGCTTTGTGTGACCTGGTTGGCCGCACCGAAGAAACCCTTTTGGGCACGCCCATGCACACACTGCTGCATGAGGGCACGGGTGCCAATTTGCTGCAAGATATGATGCGCCGAAACGCGCCGCGCCAGGGTGAAACCGTGGAGCTGATCCTGCACGACGCAGCGGGCCAGCCAGTGCCGGTGGACATCACGGCAACACCCCGTTTTGACGGACGACGCCGTTGCATTGGCTACGTGTTTGTGGGTCGACCCATGGCAGAGATCAAACGCGCCTACCGCCAGTTGCACGAAGCGCATGAAGAACTTAAACGCACGCAACAGCAGCTGCTTCATTCCGAAAAGATGTCCTCCCTGGGGCGGTTGGTAGCGGGCGTGGCGCATGAACTCAACAACCCCATCAGCTTCGTGCTGGGCAATGTGCATGCCCTGAACCGCTATACAGTGCGCCTGCGTCAATACCTGGATGCCGTCCATGTCGAGGCTGCACTGGGCGACCATCCGGCTCTGGCGGCGTTGGCTCAAAAGCTGCGCATTGAGCATATCCTGCAGGACTTGCCTTCGCTGATGGACGGCACCATCGAAGGGGCGCAACGCACGGCCAGCATCGTGGACGGACTCAAGCGCTTCTCGGCACTCGATGGGGAGGAACGCGAACCGGTGGACGTCGTTCCTCTGATTGAACGTGCGATTCACTGGGTGCGCACTGGCATGAAGCTGGACTTTGACGTGGAGCTGCAAGCCTGTCCGGGTTGCATGATGCCTGGCAATGCGGGTCAACTGCTGCAGGTACTGATGAACCTGATCCAGAACGCCTACGACGCGGCCAGCGCCCAGCCCGGTGTATCACCCGTGCTCAAGATCTGCGCCAAACGTGAGGGGAACTTCCTGGTGATCACGCTGCACGACAACGGCCCAGGCATTGCCCCTGAAGCCATGTCCAGTATCTTTGAGCCTTTTTTTACCACCAAGCCGGTGGGAAAGGGCACCGGGTTAGGGCTGTCCATCAGCTATGGCATTGTTGAGCGGCACGGCGGCACCCTGACCGCACACAACCACCCTCGAGGTGGCGCCGAGTTCGTGTTGCGATTGCCTGCGGCCCAGCACACCGACTGAACCGCGACAGCTCTAGGCAAGTCTGACGGAGCATGCTGCGAGGGTGTACCATCGTTTTCCATGAAAGTTGATCCTGCCGTCGTCCGGATATTCGCTGAAAACGTGCGCGCCGATATCATCGTGCGCCCTGCTGGCCTGAACCTAGACGCGGCCATCGTTCAAAAAATTGCCAACAAGGTCAAAATCTTTCGAGGCATGACCCACGATTGCCTGATGAGCACGCTGGCCATGGCAGAGCACATGCCGCACAAGGCGGGCGACGTGGTGTTCAACGAGGGCGACATTGGCAGTTCGTTCCATGTGCTGATTGCCGGTGAAGTCGTCATTGAAAAGCAGCGCGGCGACCGGGTGGTGACTCTGGCGAAGATCACTGCGGGCGAATGTTTTGGTGAAATGGCCTTGGTGGGAAACCCGTTGCGCACAGCAACCGTAAGGGCACTGCGTGACAGCGTGACGATGCGATTTGACCGTGAGCGGGTGGACGCCTACTCCGACAGCGCCCACATCATCTACCGCAACATTGCTCGCATTCTGTCGGCGCGGCTAGATACATCGAGCGAAATGCTGGCCGATCTGGTGGTGCGCACCGGCGGCGACACCGCACCGACCCCGCTGGGCTGATAGGCGGGTTTCGCCGCTGGGCAGTCTCGCTCAGGTCTGTGCGTTTTGCAGCGCGGCGATGCGCTCTTCAATCGGCGGGTGGGTCGAAAACAGTTGCCCAATGCCCCCAGCAATGCCCATGGCCGCCACACTCTTGGGTAGTTCACCTGGTGCCATGCCGCCCAGGCGCGCCAAGGCATTAATCATGGGCTGCTTGCGGCCCAACAATTGGGCGGCACCTGCATCAGCGCGGAACTCACGCTGCCGCGAGAACCAGGCCACCACAATTGCGGCGGCAAAACCGAGCACGATGTCCAGCACGATGGTGGTGATCATGTAGCCAATGCCGGGGCCGGAGCTGCGGTCATCGCCCTTGCGCAGGAAACTATCGACGGCGTAGCCGATGACGCGGCTCAGGAACACAACAAAAGTGTTCATCACGCCCTGGATCAGGGTCATGGTGACCATGTCGCCGTTAGCGATGTGCGCCACTTCGTGACCGATCACCGCCTCAATCTCTTCCTTGGTCATGCCCTGCAACAAGCCGGTAGATACCGCCACCAACGCCGAATTCTTGAACGCACCGGTAGCAAACGCGTTGGGGTCGCCTTCAAAAATACCGACTTCGGGCATGCCGATGCCGGCCTTCTCAGAAAGCTTGCGCACGGTCTCCACAATCCAGGCTTCATCCACGTTTTGCGGTTGCTCAATGATGCGCACGCCCGACGTCCACTTGGCCATGGGTTTGCTGATCAACAGCGAAATGATGGCGCCGCCAAAGCCCATGATCAGCGCGAATCCCAACAAGGCGCTGAGATTCAGTCCACTGCTGGTGAGGTAGCGGTTGACGCCGAGCAGGCTGGCGACGATGCCCAGAACTGCGACCACCAAGACGTTGGTCAAAACAAACAAGAGAATGCGTTTCATGGTTTCCTTTTTCCTCGGGCCCGTCCACAAGAGCCAACAGCCTGAATGGTAAGGTCGATTTGGTCAAATTCAAGGCAAGGCCAGCCCAATCCACCCAAACGCTATGGGGAATTGGCAGGTTCCTAGGCTGTATATCAGGCACCGGCACAAGGCACGGGGCGTGCGGCGCGGAATACGGAGGCATCCTCGTAGAACGCCGGGTCTTGGTTACTGGGCCACCAGCCTGGGACGCCCAGCACGGGCAAGTGGGCGAAGGGTTTGCTGGCCAAGCGCTCGGCGCTCAGGTCAGTGGCCATCCATTGGTCGAGATCCGCTATTGAATGTGTAGCGGCCTGCGCACGGTAGACGTGGGCGGTGATGGGTTTTCGGGGGAAGACCAGTTTCTCCAGCAGGGCGTGGCCAAAGAGCACCAGGTGCGACTCGGCCCATAGCGGGCGCAGCGGGCCAAACAGGCGACTCCAGTCCTTGGCGGCCAGAGCTTCCCACAGCGCATCCGGGCACTGCAAAAACGCCGCGTTTTCATCAAACACCGTCAAACCATCGCGAGCCGGGCCACGCACCGGCTGGATGCCGGTTTGCGCGATCTGGGCCACATGCAATTGGTTGAGACGGCGCTTGGTCTGGGGGAACAGGAGCCAGGCGAGTCCATTGAAAAAGTCGTGCAAACCCTCGCGGGTGGGGCAGCAATTGCTTTCAAAAATATAGCTTTCGTAGGCCATGCCCGGCGGCAGATCGCTTTGCGGCACGAAGCGTACCGGGGTAGCCCGGGGCGCCTGCGCTGCATTCAGCGCCGTGGCACTGGGCACACCCGACGCCATCTGGGCGGCAACTCGCTGGCCCATTACCGCGTAGGGTGCGAGCCAAGGTGCGGACCAGCCTATGGCTCCTAGTCCAGTTTCCACGGCAAGGCCTCGCCCCCACCCAGCGGCTTCAGCTGCGCCTCGCCAAAGGCAAAGGTCTCGGGCACGGTCCAGGACTCGCGGCGCAGCGTGATGGTGCCCTGGTTACGCGGCAGGCCATAGAAATCGGCGCCGTGGAAGCTGGCGAAGCCTTCCAGTTTGTCCAGCGCACCGGCAGCGTCAAAAGCCTGGGCATACAGCTCCATGGCGGAGAAGGCCGTGTAGCAACCGGCACATCCGCTGGCGTGCTCCTTCAGATGGGCCGGGTGCGGCGCGCTGTCCGTGCCCAAAAAGAATTTGCTGGAACCGCTGGTGGCGGCCTGCACCAGGGCCTGGCGGTGCGTCTCACGCTTCAACACCGGCAGGCAGTAGTAGTGCGGGCGAATGCCGCCGGTAAAGATGGCGTTGCGGTTGTACAGCAAATGATGGGCAGTGATGGTGGCGCCCGTGAAGCGGTCCGCCGCCTGCACATATTGCGCCGCTTCCTTCGTAGTGATGTGCTCGAAAACGATTTTTAACTCCGGAAAATCCTTGCGCAGCGGAATCAACTGGGTGTCGATGAACACGGCCTCGCGGTCGAACAGGTCGATGTCGGGCGAGGTCACCTCGCCATGCACCAGCAACAGCAAGCCCTCGCGCTGCATGGCCTCCAGCGTCGCGTAGGTCTTGCGCAGATCGGTCACACCGGCGTCGCTATTGGTGGTGGCGCCCGCAGGGTAGAGCTTGACGGCCACCACACCGGCGTCTTTGGCGCGGCGGATTTCATCGGCAGGCAGGTTGTCGGTCAGGTACAGCGTCATCAGGGGCTCAAATGACATTCCTTGCGGCACTGCAGCCTGGATGCGCGCCTTGTAGGCCAGTGCCTGTCCGGCGGTGGTCACTGGCGGGCGCAGGTTGGGCATGATGATGGCGCGGCCGAATTGGGCGGCGGTGTGCGGCACGACGGTGCGCAGCGCGTCGCCATCGCGCACGTGCAGGTGCCAGTCGTCGGGTCGGGTCAGGGTCAGTGTTGTCAGCATGGTGTTCGGTTTACTTTCGGGTGGACTGGGTCAACAGGTAGTCCCACAGCGCCTGGGCGGCACTCTTGTGCGCAGCGGCCGCCCCTCGGGAGGCCGACGAGCCACCGCGCGAAAGCTCTTTCTGGAGCGGCTTTTCGCGGTAGACCCGCACATCCATGGTGATGTCCAGGCCCTTGGTGTCGGGCGGCAGGGCGCTGACCAGCCGCTTGGCGCGCAGCTCTTTCTTCACCGCGCTGTGCGGCAGGAAGGCAATGCCATGGCCTTCCAGCGCCATCGCCTTCAGGCCTTCGGCCATGTCGGTCTCATACACCCGGTCAAAGTGGATGGCGGTGCTGGACTGCTTGAGAATCAGGTCCACCATTTGCCCCAGATACGCCCCCGGCGCATAGCCCAGATAGGGCAGCGGATGTCCCGCCCGACCTGGCAACTGGAACAGCGGCGTGCCATTGCTATCGGGTTTGACATAAGGCGCCACCACCTCTTCGCCCAGGCTCACCATCTCGTAGCGGTCGGCATCGAGTTGAAACGGCTGCGACGGGTGGTAATAGGCAATCAACAGGTCACAACTGCCCTCCACCATGCGCATCACCGCGTCGTGCACGTTGAGCGCAATCAAACGGCTCTTGATCGGGCCAAACGTTTCACGCAAGGACGACACCCAGGCCGGAAAAAAAGTGAACGCCAGCGTGTGCGGCACGGCAAACTCGATCACATCCTGCGCCGCCGAAGTGTGTCCGCGCAGCATGGCACGGGTGCTTTGCAGAGCCTGCAGCACCTCCATCGACTGGTCGTACAGCGTCTCACCGGCAGGGGTCAGGCGCGTGGGGTAGCTGCTGCGGTCCACCAGGTCGGTGCCGGCCCAGGCCTCCAGCGACTGGATGCGCCGCGAGAAGGCGGGCTGCGTCACGTGGCGCAACTGCGCGGACCGGCTGAAACTGCGTGTTTCCGCCAGCGAGACAAAATCTTCAAGCCATTTGGTTTCCATAGCCAAGATTATGCGCGGATTGCATGGGGTTAGAAATGCACGGCCACAGGGCCCGGCACGCCGAGCAATCACCCAAGTAAACTTTACCCACAGTGATTGCGGTACATCAAGATGCCGCGGCATCCCGCGGCCAAAATCGGTCGCAACGGTTCGTCAGATTTCCAATCGAGGTTTCCCGTGCATATTGAATGGAAAGACAGCTACAAAATTGGCAACGATGAGATTGATGCCCAGCACCAGGAGTGGTTCAGGAAGATCAACAATTTTCTGGAAGCCACCGATATTGAGAGCATGGCGCGTTGCGAAGCGCAGATGTACCAGTACACGCGGGTGCATTTCAAACACGAAGAAACGCTAATGCGGGCCGTCAATTACCCGGAATTTCACGAGCACATCCAGAAGCACCATGAAATGCTGGCCCACATCAACACGATGTCGGCGCAAATCGCGGACTTCACGATCGATCGATCGAAGTGGAGGACATTTCTGTCCGAATGGTTGCTGGATCACATCGCGAAAACAGATTCGAAGCTGGCGGCCTACGTCGATCATCCTGAAACAAGCCGCTGAACCGCGCGAGAAGCATGATGACTGCGGGCCAAAACTGCGTGTTGATGATGTCGTGAAGACTGGCCTTCCAGCGCCAGTATCCAACACTGGTCACATCGTCCCGCCTATCAAGGAATTCTCCGGCAACTGCGACCACGAGTACGGCAAGCCACGGCCAGGGTGAGTGCAACGGCTTTTTGAAAAACACAGCGACCGTGAAAAACACGGCAAGGCCAACGTAAATATGCAGTGCGTCCTTGTCCATCCCAGTTGCGGCAACGATTGCCAGCTTGATGGTCTGCACGGTTGAAATTTCCATGGGGATCACTCCGCGCTCTGCTGCAGCGCCCACATCTGCGCATAGCGCCCATTCGCTGCCAGCAGCGCCACATGGTTGCCCCGTTCCACAATCCGGCCCGCATCCATTACCAGAATCTCATGCGCATCCACCACGGTGGACAGGCGGTGCGCAATGACCAGCGTGGTCTTGTTGCGCGCCACGCTTTGCAGTTCGGCCTGGATGGCGCGCTCGTTGGCCGAGTCCAGCGCCGAAGTGGCTTCGTCAAAGATCAGGATGGGCGGGTTCTTGAGCAAGGTGCGGGCAATGGCCACGCGCTGCTTCTCGCCGCCCGAGAGCTTGAGCCCGCGCTCGCCGACCATGGTGCCGTAACCCTTGGGCGTGGCGCTGATGAAGCTGTGGATGTGGGCCGAAGCCGCCGCCTCCTCCACCTGCTCGCGGGTGGCGCCGGGCTTGCCGTAGGCGATGTTGTATTCCACCGTGTCGTTGAACAGCACCGTGTCCTGCGGAACGATGCCGATGGCCTGGCGCACGCTGGCCTGGGTGACCTGCTTGATGTCCTGGCCCGCAATCAGGATGCGCCCGCCCTCCAGCGGATTGCTCACATCGTAGAAGCGGAACAACAGACGCGCCAGCGTGGACTTGCCCGCGCCCGATGGGCCCACGACGGCAACCGTTTTGCCCGCCGGAACCTCAAAGCTGATGTTGTGCAGGATGGCGCGGCCACTACTCGGGTTGGCAGCGGTTCCGGGATCGTAGGCAAAGCTCACGTTCTCAAACGCCAGTGGCGTATCGCCTGAGAGTCGCAGCGACTGCGCACCCGGCACGTCGGCGATCTCGCGTTCACGCTCCATCAGCGAGAACATCTTCTCCAGGTCGGTCAGGCTTTGCTTGATCTCGCGGTAGATCACCCCCAGGAAATTCAACGGAATGTAGAGCTGGATCATGAAGGCGTTGACCATGACCAGGTCGCCCAGCGTCATGCGCCCCTCCACCACACCCTGCGTGGCGCGCCACAGCATGGCCACCAGCCCGACCGCGATGATCAGCTGCTGGCCGGTATTGAGCATGGACAGCGTGGTCTGGCTCTTCAGGCGGGCGCGGCGCAGACGGTCCAGGCTCTCGTCATAGCGTTTGGCCTCGAAGCCTTCGTTGTTGAAGTATTTGACGGTCTCGTAGTTCAGCAGCGAATCAACCGCCTTGGAGTGGGCGGCCGAATCAAACTCGTTGGCTTCACGGCGAAACTTGGTTCGCCACTCGGTCACCAGCACGGTGAAGGTGATGTACAGCGCCAACGCAGCCAGCGTGATCCACGCAAACCACACGTCAAACTTCACCGCCAGAATGCTCAACACCAGGGCCACCTCCAGCAGCGTGGGCACGATGCTGAACAGCGAGAACGAGATCAGCGACTCGATGCCACGCACGCCGCGCTCGATGTCGCGCGTCATGCCCCCGGTCTGGCGCTCCAGATGAAAGCGCAGGCTCAGGGCGTGCAGGTGCTCAAACGTCTGCAGCGCAATACTGCGTGCCGCACCTTGCGTGGCCTTGGAGAACACCAGCTCACGCAATTCGGTCAGCAGCGTGGTGGACAGGCGCAGCGCGCCGTAGGCGAACAGCAGGGCCACCGGCACCACCAGCACGGCGGCCGGGTCGCCTGGCTTGTAGCTCATGCGGTCGACCAGGTCTTTGAGCAACAGGGGCACGCCCACATTGGTCAGCTTGGCGCCCACCATGAAGGTCAGCGCGATGATTACCCGCCATTTGTAGGTCCACAGGTAGGGGAACAGGCGTTTCAGGGTGTCCCAATCCGATTTGGGAGGCACTACCGCGACGCTGGGGTCTGAGACGGGCGCGGGGGCGAGAGCGGAGGAGCCGTGGGAACGCATTGGGGCAATCTTAATCGGGTGAGGACAGAGCTTTGCGACGCTATGGTCTGTCCCGCAAGGTTTAAGGATAGGATTGTGCCTATGTCTACCAATTCAAGCCCGCCCAACATCCAATTGCCCACCGACGAGGAACTGGTCCTCAAGGTCATACCCATGCCGGCGGACTGCAATGCCAATGGCGATATCTTCGGAGGCTGGGTCATGGCCCAGGTCGACCTGGCCGGTTCCGTGATTCCTGCGCGCTACACCCAGGGTCGCATGGCAACGGTGGCTGTTAACGAGTTTGTGTTCAAACATCCCGTTCGGGTGGGAGACATCCTGTCTTTCTTCTCAAAGGTCAGCCGCATCGGGCGCACATCCATCACGGTCAAGGTCGAGGTCTATGCCGAGCGTTACCGCACCCAGGGCCAATACATCAAAGTGACCGAGGCATTGGTCACCTATGTGGCAATCGACGACAACGGGCAGCCACGGGAGATTCCGAAGTCCTGATGTTCTCGGGGGTGTTGGCACGCGCACGGCGGACGGCGTGGCTTGCATTCTCCGGCTCGCGTCGCGGGCGAACGGGTTTGGCGTGACTACGTTGTTGCATAAACACCGTGCCGGTCAAGCCTGCTCTGCGGCAACCGCAAGTGCGGCCTGCGCCTTCAAGCCCCACCACCCGCCTTGGGTGAGCTGGACTACGACTGATCCTATTGCCGCTTTAGACCCTTTGGAGCCGTTCGCGACGGGCAGCTTTCCGGCCGTCCATTTCAACTCCAGTCAGGTGCCATTCGTGGATTTCGGCGACTTGCCCAGAGCCGAATTCCGATTTATCGAAATGCCCGCTCGATACCGGCCCTTGGA
>CAINUX010000140.1 GCA_903853895.1 uncultured beta proteobacterium
ACATAAGACGGGTTGTTGGTCTTGCCGCGGTATGGCATCGGAGCCAAGTAGGGGCTATCGGTTTCGATCAGTAAACGGTCAAGAGGAATCCAGGATGCCACATCACGCAAATCCTGAGCGGTCTTAAACGTCAGGATGCCGGAAAAAGAAATGTAAAAGCCCATGTCGAGCGCTTGTTTGGCTACGTCCTGACTTTCGGTAAAGCAATGGAAAACGCCGCCCGCCGCTCCAACCGAGCCATCCTCCCCCTCCTCACGCAGAATCGCCAAAGTATCGGCAGATGCGCTTCGTGTATGGATCACCAGCGGCTTTTGCAGTTGGCGTGCGGCCCGAATGTGTGTACGAAAGCGCTCGCGCTGCCAGTGCATATCGGCGTGGGTGCGCTGCCCGATCCGGTAGTAGTCCAAACCTGTCTCACCCACAGCGACTACACGGGGTAAGCGCCCCCTTGTCAGCAGATCGTCCAGGGTTGGCTCTGTGACGCCCTCGTTGTCGGGATGCACACCAACGCTGGCCCAGAAGTTGTCAAAGGTGGTGGCCAAGCCGTGCACATCGTCAAACTCCTCCAGAGTCGTACATATGCAAAGTGCCCGATCAACCTGCGCTTGCACCATAGCCTGGCGAATCTGAGACAGTGTGTCAACCAATTCGGGGAAGGTTAGATGGCAATGGGAATCTGTAAACATGATTGGCGCCAACACGACGCGCAGCCATAGGCAGCGCCACGCGTCAAAAATAAACTTAGATGGTCTGCGTAGGGCGCTCTGAGGCCATATGCGCACCCAGAATCTCTTCGATTTTGAGTTTGAGCGCGCGCGCCTTTTCGTCCTTGGGGAACGTAATGCCAACACCTTGCGTACGTCCGCCGGCGGCCTTGGCGGGTGTCACCCACGCTACTTTTCCGGCAACTGGATAGCGTTGCATATCCTCCGGCAAAGACAACAAAACGTAAACATCGTCGCCTAAGCCGTATTCCCTGGCAGTAGGAATAAACACTCCGCCGTCGGCGAAGATCGGGATGTAGGCCGCATACAGAGCCGCTTTCTCCTTGATCGACAACTGGATGACACTGGGTCTGGGTGGTGTGGTGCTTGAGGTGGTGGTCATCGTTTACCTGCTTCTTGCCGCGAGTTTAGAGCCGAATGCGCCTGCCCGACAAGCGATTCCAGCATCAAGCCGGCGTTAAACGGGTGATCCATGGTCCGCATGGACCGCGCCAACGCCCTGCTCCATTCGGTTAGCGCGGAAAACCCCGGGCCGCCAGGCAGGTCCGCAGCGACAAAAAACCGGGGTGCTGCACCAGCATGCAACGCCATCAAGTCGTGGCATAGCTTGTGAAGTGCGTCAATCGTCTGGGGCAGTGTCCAGTCCTTGAAATAGCCAATATCGCCCTTGGCTGCGGCCCTGGGCAGCAGCGACCACGCGTTGGACTCCCGCCCCGATGCCGCGAAGGCCAATGCATCGTCCGGTCGACCACCCATGGCCATCAACAAACTTTTTGCCTGCGCCGCGTCCAGGCCTTGCGACTGCAGCCAGGACTGGCTGGTTTGGGCGTCCGGCCACAGCATCGAATGTCCAAGACAGCGGCTGCGAATGGTGGGAAGTAGTTGGTGAGCAGACTCGCT
>CAINUX010000141.1 GCA_903853895.1 uncultured beta proteobacterium
CTGGGCGATGCCATCGGCCAGGCGCTGATAGTGCGCGATCGGCATGGCGCCGAATACAGCCGCATTCTGGAGTCGCTGTGTCCCGATGGACTGGCCGGGCGCGAAGTGGGCCGTTTCGACAAAGGCCTGTATGGCTGCTCCGAAATGTTTGTCAACGGCTTCCTGAAGCTGATCGAGGCCGGCATCATCCGCCGCGAGGTGTTCAACGACGTGGTGCTGCAGCAGTTGCTGAACCGCGGCGTCATCGCCGACGAAACGGTCACGCCACAAACCCTGCGCGCGCTACTCGACGCGGGCCGTGTGCGATCGCCCGTGGCTGCTGAAGATCTGTCGTACCTGCAGCGCTTTGGCGTGCTACGCCCGGACGTGACCCTGGATGGCGAATTTCTGATACTTGACGGGCAACGTTGCAGCGCCAACCTGCACGAGGACGATGCATTTGATTGCGTCTGCCAGCACATGCTAGGTTCGCGCCTGCTGGGTGGCATCGCCATGACGGGCGGATTTTTCCTGGGGCCTCGCGACTTCTACGAACGCTTGCGCACCATGCCCCCGCAGGAACTGGCAAAAATTGACATGACGCGCATCGACTTTATCAACCAGCTCTATGGGCAGGAAGACCTCAAGCGGGCGCAGCGCCGCAACGCACGCTTCATGAACACCACGATGATTGTCACGCTGCTGGGCGCGGCGGCCAGCGATGCGCTGGAGTCCGGCCAGGTGGTCAGCGGCGTCGGCGGGCAATACAACTTTGTCGCCATGTCGCACGCCTTACCCGATGCGCGCCTGATCATGATGCTTCGCGCCACGCATGACAACAAAGCCGGGCTCAAGAGCAGCATTGTGTGGAACTATGGCCACGTCACCATACCCCGCCACTTACGCGACACTGTCATCACCGAGTACGGCGTTGCCGAGTTGCGCGGACAGTCCGACAGCGAAGTTATCAAGCGCCTGATTGCCGTAGCAGATTCCCGCTTCCAGGACGAATTGGTTAAACAGGCCAAGGCACACGGAAAGCTGGACGCGCACTACCAAGTGCCGGAGCGCTACCGCAATAACCTGCCCCAGGCGCTCGAAGACAAACTGCATCCCTGGGCCGAAGCCAAGCTGCTGCCCGATTTTCCGTTTGGCACCGATTTGACGGCGGACGAATTGCACATTGTTCGCGCACTGAAAAAGCTCAAACACGCGAGCCAACATCCGTCGGAGTTGTTGTCAATGGCTCTCAAGAGCTTCTGGGAGAGCAAGGAAGTGCCGCAGGCCTACCTGGAACGCCTTGGTCTGGCCGATGCCCACAGCTTCAAGGACACCGTCGTACGCCGGTTGTTGGCCGGCAACCTGTAGGGTCATAGTCAGCACGTGGTGGCCATCTGTTAAAAGGATGGCGATCCCTCCACGTTTTACGGAGCTCCATGCCCGCTATCCCCATCGTTTTCGGTTCCGACAACACTGCCATGCAGCCCACTGGGCTGCATTGGACCCACGCCGGGCAAGCCTGCTCGGCGCTGTGGCGCTCGGAGCGCGGCGCGCCGCCGCCCAAAAAGATGGTGGTGGCCGACGACACCATCACGGCCGATGCCGCCTACCGACTGGCTTGCGAGGGCACGGCCCTGCTCTGGCAAGGAGATTTTCAGAACGCCCGCCAGTTGCTGCAAGCCATGGCGCGCCGCGTCGCCCAGCCCGCCAAGCGCACCCACCGCAAGCAAACCGCCAAGGTCGCCATCGCGGCGCAAACACCATCGACGGACCCATCGCAGAGCGCCTTCAACCGGCACCGCCAGGCCCAGGCGCAGCGGGCGCGGGTCCTCGGAATGGTGTTGATACCCTTCAATCCCGACTTTGGCATGGTGCTGCGCCGCGCGCCCGATGCGCGTAATGCGTGCGCCGAAGCCTGGGGCGTGGCCGATCCCGCCGACGGTGTTTCCGTTGCCTCCTTGCGCGAGCTGCTGGGCCTGATCAGCGCACACGAGTGGCGCAAGAACGGCGTCGAAATTCCTGCGCTGGGTGCTGCACCCAACAATCGTATCCATCCACACTACGGCGTATTTTCTCCGGTGCGCGGGGAATACATCGCGCTGGTGGCCGATGCGCTGAAATCCAAGACCGTTCGCACAGCGTTTGACATTGGCACTGGCACCGGTGTGCTGGCGGCCGTCATGGCGCGCAGTGGCATTCCCCACATCGTTGCTACCGACGTGGACCCGCGTGCGCTAGCCTGCGCGCGCGACAATTTGAAGCGATTGGGTGTGGACGAACAGGTGCAGTTGGAACAGACCCATCTCTTTCCGCAAGGCCTGGCCGATGTCATCGTCTGCAACCCGCCCTGGCTCCCCGCGCGACCCAGTTCGCCGGTTGAACACGCGGTGTACGACGAAGGCAGTCGCATGCTCATGGGGTTTCTCAAAGACCTGACCGCGCACTTGGCGCCAGGCGGCGAGGGCTGGCTAATCCTGTCGGACCTGGCCGAGCATCTGGGCTTGCGCTCGCGCACCGAGTTGCTCACGGCGATTGAACAAGCGGGACTGCAGGTCGCGGGTCGACGCGATGCAAAGCCCGTGCACCCCAAAGCGCAGGACGCGGCCGATCCGTTGCACGTGGCGCGTGCCGCGGAAGTGACTTCGCTGTGGCGTCTGGCGGCAAAGTAGCCCATACCCGATGCTGTGCAAACTGGGCTGCAGGGCAGTGGCCGGCGCCACGCCCGGCTCTCAAATAGAAAAAGCCACCAATCTTGCGATTGATGGCTTTTCAATTTTGGCGGAGTGGACGGGAC
>CAINUX010000142.1 GCA_903853895.1 uncultured beta proteobacterium
GAACCTGCGGGTGATGCCGCGCAGGTTCAGGCAGTCCGTCAATGGGTCATGGTTGACCATGAACTCCAGTCGCTCAATGGCCTGAACCCGCTCGGTGATGTCTTGCAGGGTTCCTTCCACAATCGCGCCGTCCATGGTCGATGCCTTGATGGAAAACCAGTGGTCAAGTTGCGTGTCGGTGTTTTGGACGTGGGTCTGCAGTTCGATGGCATTGCGGGCACCGGACGATTGCAAGTGCGCGATCGCATCGGCAATCTTCATCTCAAAAATTTGCGTCAAACGGGTCGGTGCATCAGGCGCAACACCCTTCAGCATGGACTGGAAGGCGGGGTTTGTCTTGAGCAAAAGACCGCCTAGTCCCACCGTGAACAAACCGATGGGAGAGTCCTGGTAGGCCGCGTGCAGCATCTTCTGCGCCGCAATTTTTTCCAATCGCTCGGTGCGCATGTGCTCGGCCATTGCCAACGATGCCAATAGCGCAGAGGCAATCGCGGCGGTCACATGGTTCATGCCCACCAACAACGTGAGTTGCCCGGTCGCAGCGGCCACCACTTCAGTCAAACTGGACAACGTCGCAATGGCGATGGACGCCGCATACCAGCCAGCAACGCGAGAATGCGTTTTTCTCAGAATCTTGAAAAGATACCAGGCAATGATGGCTGTTCCCACAGCTGTGCAGGGCCAGATTGCGAGAAGTGTTTGCTCGAACGTGAGCACAAGCGGCAGCACCGCAAAAACCAATGCCAACGTTTGCAAGGCTGCCAACGCCAAGCCGGCCTGGAGCGCGTCCAACTCCTTCTTGAAGAGCTGACTGAACAGTGCCACTGTCATCGACGAGTAGAGGCTGACCGTCCACTGCCGCATATCAACCACCAGCGACGGGTCGACCGCGATCCCAAACAGATCCCAATCGGTCCCGGCTGACAGCGAGGCCATGCGCATATTGAGCAGCAACCAACCCACGAACGTCCAATAGAGCCCGCTGCGATTTACCCAGGCGGTCAGCAGCATGAAAAGTGCCAGCATCCCAATGCCCGCCTCAATCATGGCACCCGAATTTCGGTGGGAATCCTGTGCGTTGCGCAAAGCATCCACCGGCCACGCACGGGCCGATATCTTCGCCGGACCACGGAATGCCGCCTTACACAATATCTTGCCAAGCGGGTGACCCGGTTTCGCTGAGAGTGCAAAGCCGCCGCGACTTTCCGAAAGTTGTCCTGTCGTGCTCCAGCGATTGGCGTCTCCCAGCAGCACGTCGGTGGAGGAATCCCAGCAGGTCAACGCGATGGCGTGGCGGGAGGGGAAATCCACAACCTGAGCAACGCTATCGAACTGACTCCCGACGTCCAGGGAAACCCAAAAATCACTTGTGGACAGCTGGGTCGCAAACGAATCGGTGGGTTGACTGGCCCGCAGAAGATCCAATACGGCCTTGTGTTCGGGCGCTGGCAATGAGGCATCTTGCATCCATACCCGCACAGGCAGCTCTGTTGCAGGAACCGCGTCCACCTGTGCCAGCTTCAACAGGAGCGCTCCACCCGCTATCGCAACCAATAGGGTTGGAAAAATGATGGCCGCGAGCCCGGCGAGCAACGCTTCGATTTGCCTTCGTATTGCCACGGGCTTAGGTGCAAGCAGCCATAAAACTTTTCAGGGTAATCATGGGTTGACGGGAACCTCGATGTGGGAAAAATGCATGGTATCTCAATACCGCGTTTGGCGTCGCATTCGCTGCAAAAATCATAGCGGTCCAGGCACTGCGCCTTTGACAGAAAGGTGAGCCACTCTGCAAGTCGCTACGCCCCCAAAATTTTCGCCGCCGCCTTAACGGCCTGGGTCAGCCGTTGCGCAGAAGCCGACTCGCGGGCCCAGTGGTGCCAGTACAACGGCACGTACACCGCACTGCCCGGCAATACTTCCACCAGTGGCAGCGGATCTCGGCGGGCAGCCAGAAGCAGATCGGAAGCCATGCCCCAGCCCATGCCACTGGCCAACGCACTCTCAAACGCGTCCACAGCGGGCACGTGGTGGCGTGGGTACTGGGGCGCCTGCAGATGAAAGTGCTGCGCCAGAAACAGGTCCTGCAAGCCATCCCTGCGGTTGAAGATTACTGCCGGTGTTGCCAACAGCCGGTGGGCGGTCACCGCGCCTGACCGGGACTGGCACTTTTGAACCAGCGCGGGAGACCCCACGCAGCGGTATCGCATGACCCCCAAAGGCTCGGCCACGCAGCCACGCATGGCCGTGGCCTGGGTGCTTACGCAGGCCACAACATCGCCGCTCTTGAGCGCCTCGTGTGTATGTTCCTGGTCATCGATCATGATGTCCAGCAACAGAGGATGGCGCGCCAGCGTGCCCGCCACGCCGGGCAGGAACCAACTGGACAGCGAATCGGCATTCACCGCTACGCTCAGGCTTTGCCAATGGGCGCCTGCCCCGGACCGCTGAGTGCGACTCTCCAGAAGGTCGGCCTCCATCATCCGGACCTGCTTGATGTGGGCCAACAAGCTTTGGCCGGCGGGTGTAGCGCGCACCACTTTGCCACGCACCAGCACGCGTTGACCCAGAGTTGTCTCCAGCGCCTTGATGCGCAGTGAGACCGCACTCAGCGTCAGGTTCAGGGTAGTGGCAGCGGTACCAAAGCCTCCATGCTCCAGCACGGCAGCCAGCGCTTCCAGTTGTCTGGCATCCAGCATCGACGTGGCCTCCGTTAAAAATATTCAAATCAAATCAAGTTTAATTGAATAGTCTTCAAAAGTATCGGTATCCAGAACATAGTCGAACCGTCAGTCACCCGTTACACACAGTTATGCCCACCCTCTCTGCCCTGCTACCGATGGCGCCTGCATTCAATGCCGGTCTGGCCCTGAGCCTGTCACTCATCATGGCGCTCGGCGCGCAGAACACCCACGTCATCCGCATGGGTCTGCAGGGCCAGCATGTGTTGCTCACCGCGGTCGTGTGCATTGCGTCCGACATTCTGCTGATTGGCCTGGGAGTATTGGCGATGGCGGAGCTGGGTGGCCTGGGCGCGGGTTTGAAAACGGCGTTGATTGGGGGTGGCGTGGTGTTCCTGTTGGTCTATGGGGCGCAGGCCTTCGCCCGCTTTCGGGCCGCAGCGCCAGCCCAGACTGACCATAACGCCGAGCCTGCATGGGTGCCCATGAACCGCCGTCAAGCCACCCTGGCAGCACTCGCCTTCGCCTGGCTCAACCCCCACGCCTGGCTGGACACTGCGGTGCTGATTGGCACTGCTTCACTGGCCTGGGGCATACCCGGCAATGCAGCCTTTGGCGCAGGCGCTGCTGCGGGATCAGCGCTCTGGTTTTGCGCCCTGAGCCTGGGCGTTTTCTGGTTAGGCCGGCGGCTTCAGAGCCCTGCGATCTGGCGCGCGCTGGATGGTATGGTGGCCCTGATGATGTGGGGCACCGCACTGGCTCTGCTGTGGGACCTGCTAACGCCTTAGCGCCTTACGGTGCGCGCATGCCGGCAAGCATGGCGTGCACCAGTGCACGCGCGTCGGCCAGCGCAGCAGGCGTGTCCACCGGCTGGTGCGCCAGCGCTTCAATTGCACCATACAGCAGCCCCAGAATCAGGCGTGCACGCAAGCGCACATCGCCCGGAGGAAGGTAACCCGCAGACTGCAGCGTGCGCACGGTTTGCACCATCGCGCCCAGCCCATGGCGTTCGCGGATTTCGAGCCAGCCCTGCGTGCCCAACACGGCCGGTGCATCGGTGAGACCAATGCGGCGGCCTTCGGCATTCATGCCGGCTTGCAAAAAGGCGTCAATGGCCGCGAGAAAGGCTTGCCAGGGGTCGGCACCGCTGGCCAGCGCCTGTGCGCGGGCCCGGGCGGTCAGAGCGACCAGGCCAGCATCAAGTTCTTCAGCAACTGCCGCAAACAGGCCCTTTTTGTCCCCGAAGTGGTGGTACAGCGCGCCGGTGGTCACTCCCGCTTCGGCGCAAATCGCGCCCAGAGCGGTCGCCTCAAAGCCCAGTTGACCGAAGAGCTTGCGCCCCGCCGCGCGCAAGGCAGCCTGGGTCGATGTGGCATTGGCTTTGCGCCCATCCACCGGCGTGGCGGGAGCCGATGTCAGGTCGGGCTCTTGCGCCGACGCGGTCTTTTGTGATTGGGGTTTCATCTGTCGCATGCGTGACAAAATAACATAACGTAATTATGTATTCTACTTACTTTCGTTAGAGCAACACCATTGCATTCATCTTTTTAAAGGAAATTTTCCCCATGCTGATCGCTGCCAAAGTTCTCGCCGGCCTCGTCCTCTTTATCCACGTCTATATCTTCCTGCTCGAAACCGTCCTGTTTGAGAGCCGGGGCCGCAAGGTGTTTGGCCTGACCAAAGAAAACGCCGCCATCATGAAACCTGCCATGTCCAACCAAGGCTGCTACAACGGTTTTCTCGCGGTCGCGCTGGCCCTCGGCTTCCTGCTGCCCGATGCGGCAACCGGCCGTGCCTTCACGATTTATGGGCTGGCTTGTGTGGCAGTGGCGGGCGTCTGGGGAGCCATGACCGTTCAGATCCGCATCCTGTTTGTGCAGACCATTCCCGCCGTGCTGGGGTTGGCCGCTCTGTTCTTGGCCTAAACCACGCCCAACAACCAGGTTCGAAACGCCCGCATCGCGGGCGTGCTTTCCTTCGACAGCAGCCGGGTCAGCCAGTAGCCACCCACATCCACCTCCAGATCAAAAGGCTGGGCCAGGCGGCCCTGTTGCAGCTCGCGCAAAAACATGCGCGGCGGCGCCAACGCCACACCCTCACCCACCATGGCGGCTTGCACCATCAGGGCCGATGCATCAAACAAGGGGCCACGCGGGGTAATGCCGCTGGCCCCCGCAGCAAGCAGCCAAGCCTGCCAGTCCGCATTGCGGTAGGAGCGCAGCAAAGTGAGCTTGCTCAGGTCATCCGGGTGGCGCAGTTGCTCCAGCACCTCGGGCGCACACAGGGGCGACAGGGGTGCGGCCATCAGGTGGTCGGCCTCCACGCTGCGCCAGGCGCCGTCGCCAAACCGGACGCAATAGTCCAGGCTTTCGGCTGATAAATCAACCTTGTTGTTGTGGGTCAGCAGGCGCAACTCAATACGCGGGTGTTGATTGCGAAAGTCGGCCAGCCGCTCCAGCAGGAAGCCTACGGCAAAAGTGCCCACCACGCCCAGCGTCAACACCTCCATCGGCCCACCGGATCGAAACGCATCGATCTGGCGCTCAATACGGGCAAAGCTGTCCGCCACCGTGGGAGCCAGCGTGTTGCCTTCGTCCGTGAGCACCAGGCCGCGCGCGGTGCGGCGGAACAGCGACCGTCCAATGTGCTCCTCCAGCGCCTTGACCTGGTGGCTGACGGCGGCCTGGGTCACACACAGTTCGTCGGCGGCACGGGTGAAGTTCAGATGCCGCGCGGCGGCGTCGAAGGCACGCAAGGTATTCAAGGACAAACGACTCAAGGGCATGTTGACTATGAGAAAAAGTATGGACAGACGCCAAAAATCATAGCTTGTTGTATTGAACCGTTTCGACAGAATCCGGTTTTCTTTCACAACGAGGCAATACCATGGATATCAACACCTTTACCCGACGCCAGACCCTGCTAATAGCCGGCACCAGCCTGCTGCTGCCCTTTTCCGGGGTGGCCCGAGCGGGTGCTCTTCCAGCGTTCGACCCCAAAGCCCTGGCCGCACTGGAGCGCAAAGTGGGCGGGCGCCTGGGCGTCTCCGTGCTGGACACTGGCAGCGGGCAGTTGGTTGGCCACCGGCTGGATGAGCGCTTTGGCATGTGTTCCACGTTCAAGATGCCGTTGGCCGCCGCAATTCTGCGCGAGATCGACCAGGGTCGGCTGCGGCCCGACCAGTGGGTTCCCTATGGGCCTGCGGATACGGTGCCCCACGCCCCCATCACCCAGAAACACTTGCAGCGTGGCGGTATGACCGTGGTCGCACTGGCCGAGGCCGCCCAAACCACCAGTGACAACGTGGCGGCCAATCTGCTGCTCAAGCTCGTTGGCGGGCCCGCCGGGTTCACGGCCATTCTGCGCACTTGCGGCGACACCGTCACCCGGCTGGACCGGTATGAGCCGCACATGAATCACGTGAGGGGACAGGACGCGCGGGACACCACGACCCCCGCCGCAATGGCACGCACCACAGAGCGCCTGCTCACCGGCGACTGGCTGTCCAACGCATCAAGGGAGTTGCTGATCGGCTGGATGGTGGCCACCACCACCGGCGAATTGCGGATACGAGCGGGCCTGCCCAACGGCTGGCGTTCCGGTGACAAAACAGGCACGGGCTGGGCTCCGCAGATGCCGAACAAATACAACGACGTGGCGATCACCTGGCCACCCGGCAAAGCACCCTTGGTCATCAGCGCCTTCTACGAGTCGGCGCGGCCGCACAAGGGGGGGATGCGTGACCAGGACCAAGCCGTGCTGGCCGAAGTAGGCCGTATTGCCGCGACCTGGAGCGCAACAATTTAGCTATCAATATAGGAGCGAAATTCGATTATTCCACGAGGGCTGGATGCCTATTTAACCAAGAACAATTAGCGCGGTCGGGCGGCCAGCTGGCGCGTCAGCGAATACGCCACCGCCCCCAGCACCAGCACCCCCAGGCCCAGCACCAGCCACAGCAACACGCTGCGCAGCGAAGTCCCAGCGGGCAGCCAGGCCGTCGCTGCACCGGCCAGCGCACCCGCGGGCTGCTCCTCAACGCTTGCAACGGTGGCCAATGGCAAGGCGTTCAAGCGATCCGGCGCAACCGAACCCAGCAAGGATGCATCCACGGCTGCTGGCGCAGTGTTGGTGCGGCCAGCCGCCAACGTGAACGGCCCCGCACCGGAGGCCAGAAACGCCAGTTGCAGCGGTGCAAATTCCACTGTGGCCTGCAAGCCACCGGGTGGCAGGGCAGCGCCCTGGCTCGTCTCGACCCGCAGTGCCCGCACCGACGCGCCGTGCATCGGCGTTGGCGGGTTGCTGCTGCCTTGGCCCACAGTATCCAGACGGTAGACGACCGAAGACGCCAGCGTGCGCCAGGGCTGCGCCGCATCGCCGCGGCCCTGGATGCGCACCGGCACCAGGGTGTTGTCCTGCACCGCCTGCAGGTGCAGGGTCGCCAGCGGGGTGGCAAACGGCAGCGTCCAATGCAATGCGTTGCTGCCATCCGCCGTGCCCAGCGGCAAGGCAGAACGCACAGGGGCAGGCGCAGTCTGCGTTGATGCCACGCGCCCGACCAGCGAACGCACGTTGACCCCCGCCTGACCGTTCCAGGCCAGACGCAGGTAACGCCCTTGCACAATCAGCGGTTGCCGCAGTTCCAGCGTGGTGCTGCCGGGTGCATCGGCGCCATCAAACTGGAACAACGGGCCCTTGGTGGCCACCGTGCTCCAGTCCTTCAGATCGGCACTGGTCGAGACGGTGATGGGCACCAGCGCGTTGTGTGGCAGCTCAAGCGCCAGGACCAGTGCCTCCAGCGCCTGCTTCTCTGTGCGCATATCGAACAGGGCCGCTTGCAACGGCTGTGCACCCGCCGCCAGTGCGTCGGGGCCGGAATCGGCGTTGTCCATGCGTACCCACGCCGTACTGTGCTGCCCTGCCGATTCGACCCGCACCTCCACACCACCGCGCGGGGCTTTTTCAGCGCTGGTGGCGGCAAACAGCGGGTAGGCCTTGTAACTGCCGGTTTGCACCACCAGCGCCGCGCGGTTCACATCGGCGCTGCCCAGCAGCGCAAAGGGCACCACCGCACCGGCCGCATTGAACACTCGCAGATCGTGCGCCGCGCTGTTTTGCATGCGCAGCAACGCCGGCACCGGCACGTCGACCCGCACCAAGCTGGCGCCAGTCGGCAGTGCCAAAGTGCCCCGCCAGGCAAACTCGCTGGGCAATGGTGCATCGGCCGCCGCAGCGTCTACCCCGCTGCCGACCAGCGCCAGGCAAGCCAGGCCGGTGGCCCACACACCGCCACACCAGGGTGATGAAACTCTCATGCTGTCTCTCCTTCAGGACGCGTGGGCTGCGCCACCGCCGCCGGCGGAATAGGTGCAAAGTAGCCGACCACCAGCATCAGCGCACCCACTGCAATAAACGCCACAATGCGCTCGGAGCCACCGCGGTTGGACAGGTCGATCAAAAAGAGTTTGGCCACCGTCAGGCCCAGCAGCGCGGCACCAATCATCCACACCGGTCGGGAAGGACCCACCACCCTACGGCGATGGGCCACCAGCATCAATGCCATGGCCAGCAGCGTCCACAGAATGGAGTAGCCGGTCTGCACCAGAAAGGATGCAAACAACCGGTCCGCATGCCACGGCACGGCCGCAAAGTGGTGGGCCACGCGCAGCCACACCGTATTGACCGCCACGAAGGCCAGGCCCGCCAGCACCATCGTCCAGCGTGTGTCCATGACACTCCGGGGCACGGCCAGATCGCTGGCGCGCACACGACTCAGCCACAAGGCGCAGGCACCCAGCGCCAGCGCGACCGTCAGGTCCGTGGGGTTGAGCAGGGGCACAAAGGGCAAGGGCTGTGCGTTGCCATCGGAATGCACGGACACCAGCAGAGCGCCCAGCGCCACGGCTACGGCCAGCGGCACGGCGGCGCGCCACAGATAGGCGGTGGCAAAACGGTCTAGCGGCCAACGGGTGCGCACTGCGCTGTCGGCTGCGTACAGCGCACGCCAGCCCAGCCCCAACAACACGGCGACGCTGGCCAGCAAAAAGATCACGCTGGCCCACGCCGTGCCTTGCAGATGGGCCTGCTGCACGCCCCAGACCAGCAGGTTTCCGGTGAGCAGGACCAGCAGCCAGACGCCCCCACTGTGCACCCATGACCACCAGCGCTGAGGTGCCATGGCGTCCAGACGCCTGAGCGTGGCAAAGTGCAGCACCAGAGCCACCGGCCAGACCAGCCAACCCCAGGACTGGAACACATGGCGCATTTCCAGCATCCCGTGCAGCGCAACCAGAGCCATGATGGGCAACGAGAACAAGGCGGGCGTAGCCGCAACCGACCACGGGCTTTGCCGCGCCGGCAGTGCCAGACGATGCGCCAGCCAGGCGCTGCCCAGCCAGGTCAGCATCTCCAGATACGACTGCAGCGCACTGGTGAACACGGATATCCACTGCCCGTCCGCATTCGGTACCGCGCGCTCGATCTCATGCCCCACCGCAAACTGCCACCACAGGAAACCCACCCAAAACAGGGCCGGCGACAGCGACCGCTCCATCGCCACAAACTGGCCGGCCCAGTCCGATCCCCGCGCCGCGGCAGCACCGCGTGACCAGTACCCAATGGCCAGCGCCGAGGCAGCCAGCAACACAGCACCAATGAAGGCCGGGTTGGCCAGCGGCCAGGCCGAGACCTGCACCTGCTCAAACGACCGCAGGTAGCTCAGGGCCGCAAACAGCTGCAAGGCCAGACCCGCCAAGCGCGCCAGCCAGCGGTCCTGTCGCTGGCCCATCCAGTAGACCGCAGCACCCTCGGCAGCCCACACGGCGCTTGTCCAGCGCGCGTCCAGCGCCAGCGGCACGGCCAACGTGACAAATCCCAGGCCCAGTGCGACAAAGCACTCGGCAAGCCACTGGCCGACGCCGCCGTCCTTGCGTTTGAGGGCCCACCAGCCCAACGCCAAATACACCGCGCCCAAGACGAGTGCGGAGAAGGCCGCGGCGTATTCCAGGTCGCGCACCAGGCCCACCTGCAGGCCAAACGCCGCCAGCGGCAGGCCAAAAATCAGCGTGGCGTCGACAGCCTGTTTGGGCACCAGCCCATGGCGCGTCGCATACATCAAACTGGCCGCCAGATACAGCACAAAGAAGGCAATCAAAAAGGGCTCGGTGCTGGCCAGCTGTTCGGGCTGGTACTTCAACACGCCCCACAGCGTGGCCACCCCAAAAGTAGCAAAGAAACCCAGCAGGTTCAGCGCGCGCCAGGCCCGCGACCAGGCCACGGTGACTATTGCCCCACCGAGCAGCAAGTAGTAGCTGAACAGCCCCACATGGTCGCCCTGCCCGGTGGACAGCAGAATGGGCGCGGCGAAGGCACCGGCAAAACCAATGAAGGCCATGGGCATGGCGTTTTGCAGCAGCGCAATCGCCGTGGAGAAGGCGCAGATAAGGCCCAGCACGACAAACGCCGCGCCCGCCGGCAAAAACTGGTACAGCCGAAACGCCGCGAACACGGTCAGGTACAGCACACCGACGCCCGCGCCCTGCAGGGTCAGCGCGTAGGCCAGACGATCGGGCTGACGCGCATGCAACTTCCATCCGAATACAAACAGTGCGATGCCCGCAGCACCAATTGCCGCCAGGCGCAGTTCGGGCGGCAGCATGGCGTTGTCGATGGCGTACTTGGCCAAAAAAGCCAGACCGACAAACAGCACCAGCACGCCCATGCGCACAATGGTGTTGCCGCCGAGCAGCCAGGTGCGTGCTGCCGCAAAACCCCGGGACAAAAGGTCAGGCGACACCGTTGCGGGGTCGCCAGGCAAGTCTTCGTCTGCGCCCTCGCTTGCGTACGCGGTAGTTTTAGAGGGGGTACTGCCGGGCAATGTGTCTTTGAAATCCGGCTGCTCGGTGACTGCAACCGACTGTACGTTTGCAGTCACCGGTTCGACCACCCTCGCAGTCGAGGTTCCAGTCGCGGTTGCGATCGGCACTATGCTGTGCGCCTGCGTGACGGCTTGCTGCGCCGCAAACTCCTTCTTCGCTTGCGCGCTGGCCTCTTTGCGCACTTCATTGCGCAGCGTCCGCGCGGCAAATGCACCCAGCAAGGCACCCAGGATGAGACCGAGTCCGGCATCGTGCCGCTCCACAAAGTAGCCCAGAACGGCCCCCCAGATTGCACCCCATAGCAGCATGAACAAGCTCCCGTGATTGAATCGGTCAAAGCGCCGGGCCCGACAAACCCGGCCGGGGCAGTCTATCCCATGCTGTCAAAAAAATTTCAATCCGCCGGGGGCCAATTTCACGCCACGCGACGGCGCAGCCAGCTACCATCATCCCAACTTACAGGAGACAAAAATGACCGTTATCACCAACATCGAAGACCTGCGTGTCCTGGCCCAGAAACGCGTGCCCCGCATGTTCTACGACTACGCCGACTCCGGGTCATGGACCGAGGGCACCTACCGCTCCAACGAGTCCGACTTTCAGAAAATTAAGTTCCGCCAGCGCGTGGCCATCAATATGGACAACCGCAGCACCGCCAGCACCCTTGTGGGCCAGCCTGTGACCATGCCGTTAGCTCTGGCCCCAGTCGGCTCGACCGGCATGCACCATGCGGACGGTGAAATCCTGGCAGCACGCGCGGCTAACAGGTTTGGTGTTCCGTTCACGCTGTCGACCATGAGCATCTGCTCGATTGAAGCGGTGGCAGCCAGCACCAAACAACCCTTCTGGTTCCAGCTCTACGTGATGCGCGACCGCGCCTTCATCGAACGCCTCATCGAGCGCGCCCGTGCGGCCAACTGCTCGGCCCTGGTGCTGACGCTGGACCTGCAAATCCTGGCCCAGCGCCACAAGGATCTCAAGAACGGCCTGTCGGTGCCAGTCAAGCCCACCCTCTCCAGTGTCATCAACCTGCTGACCAAGCCACGCTGGTGCCTGGGCATGGCGGGCACGAAGAACCGCCAGTTCGGCAACATTGTGGGCCACGTCAGCGGAGTCAACGATGTGAGCTCGCTGTCCGCCTGGACCAGCCAGATGTTTGACCCCACCCTGAACTGGAATGACGTCGAGTGGATCAAGAAGCGCTGGGGTGGCAAGCTCATCCTCAAGGGCATTCAGGATGTGGAGGACGCGCGACTGGCCGCACAAAGCGGCGCCGACGCGCTCATCGTCTCCAACCACGGCGGGCGCCAGCTCGACGGCGCAGAATCTTCCATCAATGCCCTGCCACCGATCGTGGATGCGGTGGGCAAACAGATCGAAGTCCACATGGACGGTGGCGTGCGCAGCGGCCAGGATGTTCTCAAGGCCGTTGCCCTGGGCGCCAAAGGGGTCTACATTGGCCGACCGTTCGTGTATGGCTTGGGTGCCATGGGCGAGGCCGGCGTCACCAAGGCCCTTGAGATCATCCACAAGGAATTGGACCTCACCATGGCCCTGTGCGGCAAGACCCGCCTCGATCAGGTCGACAAGAGCATTCTTCTGCCCGGCAGTTACCCCACCTGACGGCGGGCACAAGGGAGCGCCATCCCGACTGGATCAAACAAAGCGACTTGTTTTTGCGTTAGGATGAAACGGTTTTCCACGCAAAGGACCCTATCCATGAGCCCCAACAAATTCCGACTGGTGACCCGCAGCGACTTTGACGGTCTGGTCTGCGCGGTGCTGCTCAACGAGCTGGACCTGATCGACGACATCAAGTTCGTCCACCCCAAGGACATGCAGGACGGCAAGGTCGACATCACCAGCCGCGACATCACGACCAACCTGCCCTATGTGGCGGCGGCGCATCTGTCGTTCGACCACCACGAATCGGAGACCATCCGCAACACCGGTGAGCGCCCCAACCACATCATCTCGGCCGAGGCCCCGTCCGCTGCCCGAGTGGTGTACGACTACTACGGCGGCGCCAAGGCCTTCCCCAAGATCAGCAATGACATGATGGTGGCCGTGGACAAGGCCGATTCGGCCCAGTTCAGCCACGAGGAAATTCTGGAGCCCACCGACTGGGTGCTACTGAACTACCTGATGGATTCGCGCACCGGGCTGGGGCGTTTTCGCGAGTTCCGGGTCAGCAACTACCAGTTGATGATGGACCTGATCCAATACTGCCGCAACCACGGTATTGACGACATACTAAAACTGCCAGACGTGGTGGAGCGCGTGGACCTGTACTTCGATCACGCCGCGCGTGCCCGTGAGCAGATTGAGCGCTGTGCCACCGTGCACAAGAACCTGGTGGTGCTGGATTTGCGCAACGAAGAAACCATCTTCGCCGCCAACCGTTTCATGATTTATGCGCTGTACCCACAGTGCAACATATCGATCCACGTGATGTGGGGTGTGCAAAAGCAGAACACCGTGTTTGCCACCGGCAAGTCCATTCTGGACCGCGGCAGCAAGACCAATGTGGGCGAGCTGATGCTGCAGTACGGCGGCGGTGGCCACAACGCGGCCGGCACCTGCCAGGTCGAGAACGAGCAAGCCGAGGACGTGCTGGGCGCGTTGGTCAACCAGATCAATTCCGATGGTTGAGCGGGGCGTCTCGGGCTGGTGGCGTGCAGCCACCATTGCCTGCTTGGTCTTGCTGAGCGTTGCGGTAACGACAGGCTTCAGCATGTTCGAGCAGTTCAAGGCGCAGGTGCAGCATCTGCAGGGCCAACTGAAGGACACCGCACAGATCAAATACATCGCAATACTCGTTGATGCCGACCAGGCACCAGCCGTTCTGGTCACCATGGCCCTGCAAGACAATGCCCTGCAGTTGCAGCGGCTCAACAGTGTGACCGAGGGGCGTGAAGACACGATGCAACTCTGGGCCTTGTCCGACGGCGACCCTGCGCGATCCTTGGGTGTATTGGAGAGCAAAGGCAAAACCCTGCGCCTGACCGCCACCGAGCGTGACTTGGCCAGCGCCACCCGTCTGGCCATCAGCGTGGAAAACAAAGGCGGCGTCACCCAGGCCAAGGGGCCACGCCTGCCCTACTTGTTCACCGGAGCAGTGGTCCAAAAAGCCTTGTGAACGATCCTGCGCCCGCGCTGCCACGGCGCATCGCCCATCTGGATATGGACGCTTTTTATGCGTCAGTGGAGTTGCTGCGCTACCCCCAACTCAAGAACCTGCCGGTGGTGATTGGCGGCGGGCGCCGTTCCATACAGGACGCGCTGGAGGCCCTGCGCGCCACCGATCTGCAAAACGCCGACCCGGCAGAGCCCGAAACGCCGTGGGACGCCACGGCCCAGCGCGCGGCCCTCAGGCGCATTCCGCTGGACGCCTTTGCCCGCCTGTCCAGCTACACCGGGCGCGGCGTCATCACTACGGCCACCTACGCGGCACGCCAGTTTGGCATCGGCTCTGCCATGGGCCTGATGAAGGCCGCCAAACTGTGCCCACAGGCCATTTTGCTGCCGGTGGATTTTGAGGAATACCGCAAGTTCTCGCGCCAGTTCAAGGCCATCATCACCGAGATCGCACCGCTGATGGAGGACCGTGGCGTGGACGAGGTTTACATCGACTTCACCGAGGTGCCCGGTGGCCAGCGCGAAGGAGGGCGTGTGCTGGCGCGCCTGATCCAGAAGAGCATTTTTGAGGCCACCGGCCTGACCTGCTCGGTGGGCGTGGCACCCAACAAGCTGCTGGCAAAAATGGCCAGCGAATTCAATAAACCCAAGGGCATTGCCATCGTGCATGAGATTGATCTGGAGACGCTGATCTGGCCGCTGGCCTGCCGCAAGATCAATGGCATTGGCCCCAAGGCCGACGAGAAGCTCAAGAGTTTTAGCATTGAAACGATTGGGCAGTTGGCCCAGCGCGACCTGCACTGGCTGGTGCAGACCTTTGGCACCAGAACCGGCGCCTGGCTGCACGACGCGGCACACGGGCGCGACAACCGCCCCATCGTCACCGACAGTGAACCGGTGAGCATGAGCCGAGAAACCACCTTCGAGCGCGACCTGCACGCCGTGCGCGACAAGGCCGAACTCGGCGCCGTGTTTACCCTGCTGTGCGAACAGGTCGCGGCCGATCTTCAACGCAAGGGCTACGTGGGCAAAACCATAGGCATCAAGCTGCGCTATGACGATTTCAAAAGCGTCACCCGCGACATCACCATAGCCCACTACACGGCGGATGCCAAAACCATTCGGCAAATGGCCGGGCAGTGCCTCAAGCGCGTGAACCTGACGCGGCGCCTGCGCCTGCTGGGCGTGCGCGTGGGGGCTCTGCGCAAAGGCTCCGGCGTTGAAGAACCCGAGGAAAATCAGGCACTAGCCCTCGCCAATGCTGAACACTTCGCTATCAATTTGAAAGCAGAGACCGACCAGTTGTTCTGAGCCAACGTCGGGCACAACCTAGGGTTTTCACCAGGGCTCTGCGATTGGCCTTGAATTTCACTTACACCGAACTTACAGTTGAGCCATCTACGGGGAGATGGCAATGTTTACACGGCTCGCACCAGCGGTTCCCTTTTCCGAGCTTCACCGCATCCGCCGGTGGCATGTGGAACATGAGCAGGACCATCCGTTGGAATACCAGCTGTGGGACGCCGTCATCACCTGCTGGCTGATGGGCTGGGTGGGCTGGTTGCCAACCTTCGCACTGGATGCCTGGTGGGCCAGCGGCCCGTGTCTGATCGGCATGATGTTGCCCAGTCTCTACGTCAGCTGGCGCACCCGCGCCCATGCCATGAACCTGTTACGCTGTGAATGGGCCAAGGTGTCAACCCGGTTACCGTAGGAGACTCGTCGCTCTAGAAAACGGGTTTACAGTTTGGGCATGACTACCTCCAAATCCCCCCTCACCTGCTTCTTCCTCACGGTCAGCGACCACATTGCCCACCTGGTGCTCAACAAGCCCGAGGCGATGAACACCATGCACCCCACGTTCTGGCGCGAGCTGGACCAGGTGCTGACCCAGTTGCACCAGGACGGCACGGCCCGCGCCCTGGTCATCAGCAGCACCGGCAAACACTTCAGTGCCGGCATGGCGCTGGAGACATTCGCGGGCGCCATCACCATGGACGACCAAAGCCCCGAAGGCCGCGCCGCCATCTTTGATGTGCTGGCCGACATGCAAGCCACGTTCACCAAGCTCGAAACCCTGCGCATGCCGGTGATTGCGGCCATTCAGGGCGGCTGCATTGGCGGCGCAGTCGACATGGTCAGCGCCTGCTGCATACGCTACGCCACGCCGCAAACCTTCTTCTGCATCCAGGAAATCAACATCGGCATGGTCGCCGACGTGGGCACGCTGCAGCGCCTGCCCAAGCTGATTCCGCTGGCCGTGGTGAAAGAGCTGGCCTACACCGGCCGGCGCCTGGACGCGCAGCGCGCCCTGCAATACGGCCTGGTCAATGCGATCTGCGACACCCCAGAAGCCATGTTGGATGCCGCGTTGGCCTGCGCCGCCGAGATTGCATCCAAGCCGCCGGTGGCCATCTGGGGCACCAAGCAGGCCATCCACTACGCCCGCGACCACAGCGTGGACGATGCGCTCAAGCAAATGGGCTGGCTGCAAGGCACCATCTGGAGCAACCGCCACGTGATGGAAGCCGTCATGGCGATGAAGACCAAGCGAGCGGGCGAGTTCCCGGCGCTGGCAACGCTTACGCGGTTTGCAGATGTGGGGTTGTAGGGTTCGCGTTTAACGCGGTCGGCATTGCGGTCTCCCGACAGGGCTGGCGCAGATGCCGGGCGCTCAGCATCTTCCAGACGCTTTGATGTCGCGCCCGGCATCCGCACCGCGCGCGCCCCGCCCCCACTCGGAGTACAAAGACCAAAAAACCCAGCAATGCACAAAGGCACGCACAAACCGTGCATGAGAACGGTTAATTAACAGACATTACGAACACCCTTTGCGCAATATAAGCAGCACAATTTCCACATCTTTACCCGTGGAACCGCCTGCCATGAACATCACCGAATCCCTGCTGCACGCCCTCAAAGCGCATGGCGCCACCCGCGTCTTTGGCATTCCGGGCGACTTTGCCCTGCCCTTCTTCCGCATCATTGAAGAGTCGGAAATCCTGCCGCTGCACACCCTGTCGCACGAACCCGGCGTGGGCTTCGCGGCGGACGCGGCGGCGCGCATCAACTGTGCGCTGGGCGTGGCGGCGGTCACCTATGGAGCGGGGGCGCTGAACATGGTCAACGCCGTGGCCTCGGCGTATGCCGAGAAGTCGCCACTGGTCGTACTGTCCGGCGGGCCGGGCAAGGGCGAAGCGCGCTCCGGCTTGCTGCTGCACCACCAGGCCAAGACGCTGGATTCCCAGCGCCAGATCTTCGAGCAGATCACCTGTGACCAGGTGCGCCTGGATGATGCCGAGCGGGCGCCCGCCGACATCGCCCGCGTGCTGGCCAACTGCATGCGCCAGTCGCGCCCGGTCTACATCGAGCTACCCCGCGACATGGTTGCCGTGGAATGCCTGCCGGTGCAGGCGCTGCCCGCCCCGGCGGTGGATACCGACAAACTCGATGCCTGTGTCGACGAGATTCTGGAACGTCTGGCTAAGGCCAGCGCACCGGTTTTGATGGTGGGCGTAGAAGTGCGCCGCTTCGGCCTGGAAGACAAAGTAGCCGAACTCTCGCGTCGCCTGGGCCTGCCGGTGGTCACCACGTTTATGGGCCGCGGCCTGCTGACCGAGGCCGACGCGCCGTTGGTGGGCACTTACATGGGGGTAGCTGGCCTGCCCGAAGTCACGCAGCTGGTGGAGTCGTCCGACGCGCTGTTCATGCTCGGCGTCATAGTCTGCGACACCAACTTTGCGGTGTCCGAAAAAACCATAGACATGCGCAAAGCGATTCTGGCCTTTGATGCCCAGCTCACCATCGGCTACCACACCTATGCCAAGGTGACATTGACCGCGCTGGTGGACCGCTTGCTAGCCCGCATCAGCGCCACCGAGAAACGCTTTGCCGTGACCCGCCAGGTGTTCCCCCGCGGCCTGGTGGCCGATGGTGCAACTATCGCCCCCAATGACATTGCCACCGCCGTGAACGACTTGATGGCGGAGCACGGCCGAATGCCTATTGCATCGGACGTGGGCGACTGCCTGTTCACCGCCATGGACATCGAGCACACCGCGCTGGTGGGCCCCGGCTACTACGCCACCATGGGCTTTGGCGTGCCTGCCGGCTTGGGCCTGCAGGCCGAAACCGGGCAGCGCCCGCTCATCTTGGTGGGCGACGGTGCCTTCCAGATGACGGGCTGGGAGCTGGGCAACTGCAAACGCTATGGCTGGGACCCCATCGTACTGGTGTTCAACAACGCCAGCTGGGAAATGCTGCGAACCTTCCAGCCCGAGTCCAAGTTCACCGACCTGGACGAATGGGGCTTTGCCCACATGGCTGCAGGCATGGGCGGTGCCGGTGTGCGGGTGCACACGCGCGCAGAACTCAAAGCCGCGCTGGACCACGCGATTGCCACCCGGGGCCAGTTTCAGCTGATCGAGATCATGATTCCGCGCGGCGTACTGTCCCAGGCACTGCAACGTTTTGTGGCCGGGGTCAAGCGCCTGAACGCCAAATAAAACGCACCGTCAGGGTAAACCTCCCCTGTTTAGGGGATGTACAAGTGCCCCAAATCGTGTTTTCATTCAAGGTTGTGTCGGGTTTTCAACTCGGAGGGGTATCTGCATGCCTACGGATCCTGCGTTCAGGCCGGAACTGCGCTGCCATCATGGGCCGCAAGACGGCAACTGCGCCCGCATGGAGATGCTTTCCCATGACTACGAGCGCGCGATGCAGCAGCAGCGCGCCGCCCGCAACGCGCTGGATGAGGCGGCACAACACACCCTGACGATTCTGGACAACATGCTCGATGGCGTGGTCACCATCAACCGAAACGGCTTGATCGAAACTTTCAACAAGGCAGCCTGCGGTATTTTTGGCTACGGCGCCAACGAGGTACTGGGCCACAACGTCGGCATGCTGACACCCGAGGCCTACATTGGCGAGCGCGACCCCCAGTTGCCATTGTTCAAGACGGCAGGCTCCAATTACCTGGTGGGCAAGCCACGAGAGATGTTGGGTAAGCGCAAGGACGGCACCATCTTTCCGATCAGCCTTGCCATTTCAAAAATTGCACGTGCGGGTCGCCCCACTTTTGTGGCCGTGGTGCGTGACATCACCGAACGCCGCCAGCGGGAAGAAGAAATCCAGCGCCTGGCCTTTTTTGACCCGCTGACCCAGCTACCCAACCGGCGCCTGCTGCTGGACCGGCTCAAGCGCACCCAGATGAATTCCGCGCGCACCGAGCAACATGGCGCTCTGATGTTTCTAGACCTGGACCATTTCAAGCTACTCAACGACACCATGGGCCACGACCTGGGCGATGAATTGCTGCAGCAGGTAGCCACCCGCCTGAAGACCTGTGTGCGCGAAGGAGATACCGTGGCCCGCCTGGGCGGCGATGAATTTGTCATGCTGCTCGAAGGCCTCGGCCAGTCCCCACACGAGAGCGCAGCCCATGCGGAAGCGGTGGCCGGCAAGATACTGGGCGCACTGGGTCAGCCCTACGCGCTGCGCGGCCACCCGCACGAGAGTACGCCCAGCATAGGTATTGTGGTCTTCAAGGGTGACAACCAGAGCACGGATGAGCTGCTCAAAAAGGCGGACGTGGCCATGTACCGTGCCAAGGCGGCGGGCCGCAATACTGCCCGGTTTTTTGACCCGGCCATGCAGGCCACAGTCAGCGCCCAGGCGGCGCTGGAGCACGACATGCGCCGCGGCCTGGAACGCAGGGAGTTCATACTGCTGTACCAGTTTCAGGTCAATGCGCAGGGTAGCCCGATTGGCGCGGAGGCCCTGCTGCGCTGGAACCATGCGTCGCGCGGCGTGGTGCCGCCCGCGCAGTTCATCAACCTTGCAGAAGAAAGCAACGTCGGCCATCTGTTGGGCCAGTGGGTCCTGGAGACCGCCTGCAACCAACTGGCACAGTGGGCCGACCAGGAAGCAACTGCGCACTGGACGCTGGCCATCAATGTGAGCCCGAGCCAGTTTGCCGACCCTGAATTTGCGTCCAACATTGCACAGGCACTGGCCAGCAGTGGCGCACGCCCGGACCAACTCACTCTGGAATTGACCGAACACCTGCTGATGAACGCCACCACCGATACGCAATACAAGATGAACGCCATCAAGGCACTGGGCGTGCGCTTCTCGCTGGATGATTTTGGTACCGGTTATTCATCCTTGTTGCACTTGCAGCGCTTGCCCCTGGACCAGCTCAAGATCGATCAGTCCTTTGTGCACGCGCTATTGACCCCCACGAGCGAGGCGAGCGTCGCGCGCTCGGTCGTGGCGCTGGGCCACAGCCTGGGGCTCACTGTCATTGCCGAGGGTGTGGAAACAGCTGCCCAGCGCAACCAGCTGGCCGCATTAGGCTGCGACGCCTTCCAGGGCTACTACTTCGGTCGCCCGACCCCGGTGGGTGAACTCACTGACGGGCAGTCCGAATATTGCGCGGCAATGCCTGCGGGTGGCTGGTGCGAAACGGATTGATGTCCAACCCGCCGCGGCGTGTATAGCGCGCATATACGCTGAGCTTGAGCGGCTTGCAGCGTATCCAGATGTCCATAAAGATGCGTTCCACGCATTGCTCGTGAAACTCGTTGTGGTTGCGAAAACTCACCAGGTACTGCAGCAGGCCACCCTGGTCGATCTGGTCCCCGGTGTAGCTGATCTGCACACTGCCCCAATCGGGCTGCCCCGTCACCAGGCAGTTGCTCTTGAGCAGGTTGCTGACAAACACTTCCGACACCGGCGCCTCGTCACGCGTGGCACTCAGCAGCTCGGGCGCCGGGGTGTACTGCGTGCATTCAATGTCCAGCCGGTCCAGATTCAGGCCATCGAGCTCGTGCACCGGTTCGCGGTCAAACATCTCAGGGCCCAGCAAGGTCACACCAATGGATGCCGGTGACACGACCGGCTCGCCGGCCGTGCGCCAAACCGCTTCAAAGATGTCGGCACGCAACGTAGCCTTGACGGCGTCGAAGTCAGGAAGCTTCGTATTGTTGAAGCTGTTGAGGTAGAGCTTGAAAGATTTACTCTCGATGATGTTCAGGCTGTCGCAAGGTATCGTGACATGCGCCAGCGCCACCTGCGGCTTGCCGCGTAGATTGAGCCAGCTCAGCTCGAACGCCGTCCACATGTCAGCCCCAAAAAAAGGTGCAGCCCCCGCTATGCCAATCTCGGCGCGCTTGCCCGCGCGCGGAATTGGAAACAGCAGCGACGCATCGTATTGGTCGATATAGGCTGAGGCCTTGCCAAGCTGGGATTGTTCAGGGGTGTTCATGCTTTGACTGCCTGCAGATGGGGAATCAGTGCATCCAGTATCTGCGCCACGGGCTCAGGCGGCAAATCATGCCCCATGCCATCAATGCCCACCAGGCGAGCACCGGAGATGCGACTGGCCACATCGTCACCATGCTCAAAGGGGACCAGCGGGTCGGCGCGGCCATGCAGCACCAAGGTGGGGCTGCTGATACGGGACAACTGTGCCGCACGCGTGATATCGGCCAAGATAGCAAGCATCTGGCGCCGGGTGCCCTCCGGGTGATAGCAGCGTTGCACACCGCGGGTGATACGCTCCCGCAACTCGGACTCGGGCGTGGGGAAACCGGGGCTACCAATGGTCTGGTATAGGGTGACGTAGTGGTCCACCACGTCCTGCAGCGCCACGCTGGCAGGACGTTTTATCAAAATTCGCACGACATCAGGTTGGGCCTGCTTCAGGCTTTTGGCGCCACTCGTGCTCATGATGCTGGTCAGGCTGATGACGCGCTGTGGCGCCGCAATGGCCACGCGCTGGGCGATCATGCCGCCCATGCTGACTCCGACGATGTGGGCGCGTGCCACACCCAACGTGTCGAGCACACCCAGAGCATCCCGGGCCATGTCTTCTAGCGTGTACGGGGGGCGAATACGCAGGCCCAATTTGTATCGGACAGCGGCCAAAATCAGGTTGGGCTTGCCCATGTGATCAAAGTGCTGGCTCAGGCCGATGTCGCGGTTGTCCATGCGGATCACGCGAAAACCCGCATCCACCAGAGCCTCGATCAGCTGCGGTGGCCAAGCCACCAGCTGCATGCCCAGCCCCATGATCAGCAGCACGGCCGGGCGGGTGTAGGCATCGGTGTCCTGGGGGTTGATCTCGGCGGTGTCCTCGACTTCGATGTCGATGCCGTTTGCTCTTATTTTCATAGCGTACTGTACATATTCTACGTGGGCTATAGGCTTTTTTGTTCTTGGTTCATTCGCCGGAACACATAGCGCGCCGGGCTGGACTGTGCGGCATTCCAAGCGTACCCATCCTCATCAAACGCACGCAGCTGCTCGGGCTTGACCAGCTGGTGGGTGGCGGCAAAACGAGCCATCATGCCGCGCGCCCGCTTGGCGAAGAAGCTGATGACCTTGTACTGGCCGCTCTTGTGCTCCTCAAACACACATTCCACCACGCGGGCCCTCAGGGCCTGGGTGTCCACCGCCTTGAAGTATTCCTGCGACGCCAGGTTGATGACCACCGGGCTGATGTCGGCCTGCAGTCGGGTATTGAGGTAGTCGGAGATTTGCGTGCCCCAGTAGTCGTACAGGTTGCGGCCCTGGGGATTGGCCAGGCGTGTGCCCATTTCCAGCCGGTAGGGTTGCATCAGGTCCAGGGGGCGCAGCACACCATACAGACCGCTTAGGATGCACACATGGTCTTGCGTCCACGCCAGGTCTTGCGCGCTCAGGCTACGCGCGCCCAAGCCGCCGTACACATCGCCGTCGAAGGCCAGCACGGCAGCTCTGGCATTTTTGGCCGTGGCCTTGAGCGACCAGGCCTGGTAGCGCGCCACATTGAGCGCGGCCAGCTTGTCGCTGAGCGACATCAGCGTTGCAATTTGCTGGGGCGACTTCGTGCGCAACAACGCAATCAAACCCTGGGACTGCTTCACAAACAGCGGGGCCGTGTGGGGGTGAGGGTCGAGGGGGGTGTCGTAATCCAGAGACTTGGCGGGCGAGAGCAAAAACAGCATACAGAGAGAGTTTCAATCAGACAGGGTCGGGCCCCATTATCGTGAAACCAGTGCGGATGAACTGGGCTGGGGTCTTGCCACTCCAGCGACTGAAGGCCCGTGCAAACGCACTTTCGTCGGAAAACCCTAATTTCTCACCGACCTGCGCGGCCGATTGACCACCGCGCAGCGACTGCACAGCCAGGTCGTACAGGAGTGCTTCGCGCAGACCCTTGAAAGAAACTTCCTCGTCCGCAAGCTTGCGGTTCAAATGGCGCCCGCTCATGCCCAGTGCCTCACCTATGCGCTCCTTACCCCAGCGCGGGTGCTGGCGGATGAGCTGTTGCACGCGCGCCGACACACTGCCTTGCGGTAGCGAGGCGAGCATCTCGTCGGCCAGTACCCGCAGGTGCGCATGCAGGGTCTGGCCTGCCTGAATAAGACTGTGTGACAGCTCTGGTTTCAATATGGCCACGCCGTTGAAGGGTTGGTTGAATTGCACGGGGCAACCCAACAGCGCTTCGTAGGCCGCAACCTCTGCACGGGGCGCATGGGTAAACAGCACCGAGCGCGACTTGAAGCGGCCATTGGTCATCCATCGCGCCAGGCACACCACGCAACCCAGCGCGGCCTCTACCCGTTGTTCGACACACACCGTGTAGTCGGGCAGGTAACGCAGCACCACGCCATCGGCATCCGGCACCACTTCGAACCGGGCGCTGTCGCCAATGATGGGGGCGTATTCGGTTAAAACCTCCAAGGCGTCGCCCAGGGTGTCGCAACTGAGCAGCAGCATGCTCACAATGTCCAGATGGCCAGCCTGCACATCCGTGCCAACAGCCAGAGCGGCCAAGGGATCGGTCGTCGCCTGCGCGAACAAGGACCACAGACTGTCCTGCTGCGCCATGGGAACGCGAGCGCCCTGCGAGAGCGCCGCACGTAGCGTTTCCGGCACACGAACGCCATGGCGCAGCGCAGCGTCGAGAATGGCATGGGTGAAACGGGCGTTAACGCTGGACTGGTCTTGCATGGCGATCTATTGTGCGGGCAATGTTGCTGACGCAATCGCGCAACGATCTTCTCGCCCCGAGGATTTCTGGGCCACTTTGGTGCCATCATATGCAACTGGGACACACGCGGCATTGCGCAACCCCTGATGCTCCGACCAACCTGAGGGAATCGCTATGAACAACACCACCAGCGCGGTACCCGAATGGGCTGCCGCGAAATTGGCCCTGGTGGTGGACGACGACTCCTTCAGCCGCGAGCTTTTTACCGAGATGCTGCTGGCGCTGGGCATCACCGACACCCATACCGCAGACACCGGACGCAAGGCACTGCGTGTGCTCGCAGCACTTCCGCGTCAACCCGACTTGGTGATTTGTGATGTTTTCATGCCCGATATGGACGGCATTGAGTTTCTGGACACACTGGCCAGCCAGGGCTACACCGGTGACATCATCCTCGTCAGCGGCCAGGACATCGACATGATGGCCATCGCGCGGGAGATGGCCATCAGTCAGGGACTCCAACTGCTGGGCGCCTTCACCAAACCGGTCACCCAGGCGGTGTTGGCGCTGGCGCTGGCACAGGCGTCTGCGTGAACGCTGAAAGCGAAATACGCTTGTAGCCCTCGCAATATATACGCAATTAGCTATTAAATATATAGCACAAAGCAAGAGAACAAGCTCCGCTGAACTGGCCATGAACCTACGCTCCTTCTACCCCCAGTCACTCAAGACCCGCGTCAGCCTGGCCGCCCTGGTCGTTTTCCTGCTCACCATCCTGCTGCTGGGCGCATATACCAGTCGCATGCTGCACAAGGACCTGGAACGTGAACTGGGCACACAACAGTTCTCCACCGTGTCACTGCTGGCGGCGCAGGTCGACCAGGAACTCGTTGACCGTTTGCGTGCATTGGAAAGTGCGACTTCCGAGATTAGCCCGGCAGTGCTGGCCAATACCTCCGCCGTGCAGGCCTATCTGGAGAATCGCCCGGTGCTGGGCCATCTGTTCAATGGCGGCGTCGCCGCGACACGGTCCGATGGCACGGTGATTGCGGACTATCCTGCGGTGCCAGGCCGGCGGGGGGCCAGCACCACGGGCCGCGACTTCATGGTTGCCGCGCTCAAGGAAGGTAGATCCTCGGTCGGAGGTCCCGTGGCAATCCCGGAACTGAAAACGCCGATCGTCCACATCGCAGCGCCCATCCGTGATGCACAGGGAAAGGTGATCGGCATGTTGGTAGGCGCGATCAACCTGGGCCAATCCAATTTTCTGAACAAGATTACCGACAGCGCCTACGGCAAGACCGGCGGCTACATTCTTGCTGATGGGCCTAACAGGCTCAACATTGTCGCCACCGACAAAAGCCGCACTATGACGGCGCTGCCGGGCCCTGGGGTCTCCCCTGCGTTGGACCGTTTTGTGAAGGGGTACGAGGGAACTCAGGTTTACGTCAATACGCTCGGCGTCGAGGTGATGGTGTCGGCCAAGGGCATTCCTGCCGCGCAATGGACCCTGGTGGGCATTCTGCCCACCGAAGAAGCGTTTGCCGCGATTCACACCCAACAGCAACGCATGCTGTGGCTGGGTTTGCTGGCTGCACTACTGTCCGCGGTCCTGGTCTGGTGGCTCACCGCGCGCGTCGTCAAGCGCCAACTGGCGCCCATGCTGGCCACCACCCACACGCTGGACCGCCTGGCACAGCAGGGCCAGACACCCCAAGCCCTGCCAGTTACCAGCCAAGACGAAGTGGGAGAACTGATTGGCGGATTCAACCGGTTACTGGAAGTGATGCGGCACGATGCGGACCGCTGGCAATTTGCCATCGAAGGGGCCGGTGCAGGCGTGTGGGACTGGAACATCAAGACCGGCGAAGCAACCCTCTCTCGGCGCTGGAAGGAAATGATCGGCTACGCCGAGCATGAAATCGGCAATGACGCAACAGAATGGACCAGCCGGGTGCACCCGGATGACCTGCCCGGGGCCATGCAGGCTATCCAGGCACATATGGAGGGCAAAACCCTCTCTGCGGTGACTGAGTTTCGCATGCGCTGCAAAGATGGCCACTACCTCTGGATGCTGGGTCGCGGCATGGTGGTCAGCCACAGTGCCGACGGAAAACCCTTGCGACTGGTGGGCACGCAAGAGGACGTCACCCAGCAGAAACAGGCCATGCAACTATTGGCGCACAGCGAGGCCCAGCTCTCGCTCGAGCTCACCCACGTGCGCCGCGCGCTGGACCAGCATGCCATCGTGGCCACCACCGACGTGCAGGGCCGCATCACCTCGCTCAATGACAAGTTTTGCGAGATCAGCGGCTATTCGCGTGAAGAGTTGCTGGGACAAGACCACAGCCTACTCAACTCGGGTACCCACCCCAAGGGTTTCTTCAAGGCCATGTACGGCACCATCGCGTCGGGCCAGGTCTGGCACGGCGAGATTTGCAACCGTGCCAAAGATGGCCACCTGTATTGGGTGCAGACCACCATCGCGCCTTCCATGGGCGACGACGGCAAGCCCAACCTGTATGTGGTGATTCGCGCCGACATCACGGCGCAAAAACTGGCTCAGATCACGCTCGCCGAGCGCGAAGAAATTTACCGCACCATCGTGACGCAAGCCAGTGACGGCATTGTGCTGATCGACGCACAAACACTAGCCTACGTTGAATTCAACGACGCGGCCTGCGACGCACTGGGCTACAGCCGTGAAGAGTATGCCGCCCTGACCCTGGCCGACATCCAGGGAGCGATGGATGCGCAGGCCACCGCCCAGGGCGTGACCACCATGCTGCAAGCGGGTTCCTACAGCTTTGATACGCAGCACCGGCACAAGAACGGAACGCTGCGCCATGTTCACGTCAACTGCCGTGCGCTGTGGCGCTCCGGACGGCCCTACCTGGCGGGCATTGTGTCTGACATCACCGAGCGCAAAGCTGCCGAGCAGGAATTGCAGGACTACCGTGACCACCTGGAAGACCTGGTGCAACAAAAGACCGCAGAACTGCAGCGCGCCAATGCCATCGCCAACGCAGCCAACCGCGCCAAGTCGGAATTCCTGGCCAACATGAGCCACGAAATCCGCACGCCCATGAACGGCGTCATAGGCATGGTCGACCTGATGCAGGAAACCAGACTCGATGCCGAGCAACACCGCATGCTTCACACGATCGCGGAATCGTCCATGGCGTTGTTGACCATCCTCAACGACATCCTGGACTTCTCCAAAATCGAAGCGGGGAAGTTGACGGTTGAAAGCATTCCCATGCCCTTGCGTGACGTGACGCAGGGGGTGGTGCAACTCATGAGTACCGCAGCCCAAACCAAGTCGATTGAGCTGTCGGCGGTGGTCGACCCTACGCTGCCACAGTGGATACGCGGAGACCCCAACCGGCTGCGCCAGGTGTTGCTCAACCTGCTGGGCAACGCCCTCAAGTTCACGATCAACCAGCCAGAACGCCCCGCGCAAGTCACGCTGCATGTGGAGCGCTGCACGCGGGCCGATGGCGTTGCAGGCGTGCGCCTGCGGTTGCGGGACAACGGGATCGGCATGAGTGCAGAGACGGTGGCCAAACTATTTCAGCCTTTTACCCAAGCCGATGCCAGCACGGCACGCACGTTTGGCGGCACGGGGCTGGGGCTGTCGATCACCCAGGGCCTCGTGGAGCTGATGCAGGGGCGCATCAGCGTGACCAGCACGGCCGGAGTGGGTTCCGAATTTGTGGTCGAGTTGCCATTGCAGCCCTGCGCACCGGGCCAGCTGCAACCGCAACCGCGCTTACCAGTTCCGGCGCCGGCCCAGGCGTTAGTCGAACGGCGCGACCCCGCACAGCGCCCGGTTGCTCCCACCGTCGAAGAGGCCGTGCAAAGCCGGCGCCTGATCCTGCTGGCCGAGGACAACGAGACCAATCGCGACGTGATACACGAGCAGTTGCGCCTGCTGGGCTACGCCTGCGAGGTGGCGCAGGACGGCGCCGTTGCACTGCAGATGTGGCAGAGCAACCCCGGCCGCTACGCATTGCTGCTGAGCGACTGCCACATGCCCCGCCTGGACGGCTTTGGATTGACCGAGGCAATTCGACAAACCGAGCCGCAAGGCACACATCTGCCCATCATCGCCATCACCGCCAACGCCATGCAAGGCGAAGCCCAGCGTTGCCGCGAACGTGGCATGGACGACTATTTACCAAAGCCCCTGCGCATGAGCGAACTGGCTCCTATGCTGAGAAAATGGCTGACCGAAGATGCCATGGTGGCCAGCAGCGTGGCAAGCCCGCAATGGACCGACTTACCCGTCTGGAACCCCTCCACACTGGCCACGCTGGTTGGTGACAAACCCGCCATCCTCCGGCGACTGCTCGAAAAGTTCTTGCAAAGCGCAAAATTGCAGGTTGCCGAGATCGTCAATGCCTCGCAGGCAGACGGCACCCACACCGTAGGCGATGTTGCCCACTCGCTCAAGTCGGCCGCCCGTTCGGTGGGCGCACTGGCCATGGGTGCAATCTGTCAAGACTTGGAGACCACCGCGAAAACCAACGATGGACCCGCATGCGCGACCCTGGCACTGACATTGGAAACGAACTTTTTAGATACGGCCCAAGAAATCCGGAGTCACCTGGACCAGTGAAACGGCCCAGCGCACGCACTGGGCGAGGCTAAGGGCAAAAATCGGGTCTCTCTTCTGGCAATCGATTGCCCGCAGCATGTCGTAAACCGCACTTGGGGCACAATGACTGAACTGTCTTAGACCCGCGAAATGCAATGATCCTCACCCACAGGTCTGTCCTCTCCCTGCAAGGTTGGCGGCGGGCGTCAACTGTGTGGCTGGTTGGTCTGGCGCTGGTCGCCACCGCAGCGTTGGCTGCGCCGCGTGAAGTGCGGGTGGGCGTCTACGAAAACGAGCCCAAGATCTTCATGGGTGCCAACGGCCAGCCCAGCGGCATTCTGGGCGACCTGCTCATCCAGGTGGCCCAACAGGAACACTGGACCCTGGTGCCTGTGCCCTGCGAGTGGCAGGCTTGCCTGGACGCACTCAAGATCGGCACACTGGACCTGATGCCCGACGTGGCCATCACCGAACAGCGGGACACCCTGTTTGACTTTCACAAGATACCGGCGTTGCTAAGCTGGTCACAAATCTACAAACGCAGTGGCATCGCGATCAGCTCCGCGCTGGATCTGCAGGGCAAGCGCATTGCGGTGTTGTCGGGCTCCGTGCAGCAAACCTATCTTCTGGATTTGCTCAAGGGTTTTGGCATCCAGGCCGAGTTCATGGTCATCCAGTCACCAAAGGAAGGCTTTGCCCTGGTGCAGTCCGGCGGCGCGGATGTCGTCGCGGCCAATCGCTTCTTTGGAGACCTGCAAGCGCCCAAGTTTCAACTGGAGCCCACACCCATCCTGTTTCAGCCCGCGAAGCTGTTTTACGCCACCCCCGAAGGACGCAATGCCGATCTGCGCGGCGCCTTGGACACCCACCTGGACCGTTGGGGCTCCCAACCGGATTCGCCCTACCACGCTATTCTCAAACGCTGGATGCAGGCGCCGCCTAAATTCGCCATCCCAAACTCTGTCTGGTGGGCTTTGGGTGGCTTGGCCGGGGCGCTGTCTACCGCCATCGCCGCAAGCGTCTGGTTACGCCGCGAAGTCGCCAGAAAAACACGCAGCCTGCAGGCCAGCGAAGACAAATTGGCCACCATTCTCAACAGCGTGGAAGCCTACATCTATATCAAGGACACCGCACTGCGCTACCAGTATGTCAACCGCAAGGTCGCCGAGCTCTTTGGCGCAACTGCCGATGCCATTGTGGGCAAGGCCGATTCCGACTTCTTTGACACCGATACCGTCACCAGACTCGACGTCAACGATAGACGGGTGATTCAGGAGGGCATTCGCGTCGAGGCCGAGGAGGTGAACCGCAGTGCTGATGGCACACAAACCCGAACCTATCTTTCGGTGAAGTTGCCTCTGCGCCGGGACGACGGCAGCATTTATGCGCTGTGTGGCATATCGACTGACATCACCCTGCACAAACAGGCCGAAGAAGCCATCCACCAGCTAGCCTTCTTCGATCCGTTAACCAGGCTTCCCAACCGGCGCCTCCTGTTGGAACACCTTCACCAGGCGCTCAGCAGCAGCGAACGCAGCAAGGAATATGGTGCCCTGCTATTCATCGATGTGGACAATTTCAAGGATCTCAACGACACCATGGGGCACCACATCGGTGATCTGCTGCTGCAGCAGATGGCGCAGCGTCTTGGCGAATGCACACGCACGCAGGACAGTTTGGCTCGACAGGGTGGCGACGAGTTTGTTGTGATGCTGCAGGGCCTGGGGGCACAGGCCAATGAATCCGTGCAACAGGCCCGGATAGTGGCTGAGAAAGTGTCCCGCCGACTTGGCGAGCCCTATTCTCTGGACGGCAAGGATTTCCAGTCCAGCGTCAGCATCGGTGTGGCCATCTTTTTTGGCAACGAACAGAAGCAGGATGACCTGCTCAAACAGGCCGACTTGGCGATGTACCGTGCCAAGGCCGATGGCCGCAACCGGGTCAGCTTCTTCGATCCGAAAATGCAGGCACAGGTGGATGAGCGCATGGCTCTGGAGGCCGCCTTGCGAGATGGCCTGGCACTGGACCAGTTCGTGTTGCACTACCAGCCCCAGTTGCGTGCTGACGGGTATCAGGTCGGCGCGGAGGCCCTGGCCCGCTGGAACCATCCGACACGCGGAATGGTCGCGCCCGGCGTATTCATTCCCGTGGCGGAGAGTTCGGGGCTCATTCTTCCTCTGGGTCGATGGATACTGGCCACCGCCTGCAGGCAGGCTGTGCGCTGGGCTGAAAACCCCGACACTGCGCACTGGCTGGTCGCCGTGAACGTCAGCGCCAGGCAATTCCGCCAGAGCGATTTTATTCAGGACGTGAAAGACGCCTTGCAGGACAGCGGTGCGCAAGGCACGCAACTCGAACTGGAGCTGACCGAAAGCCTGCTGGTCGACGATGTAGATGCGGTCGTCGAGAAAATGACGGCACTGAAGGCGCTCGGTGTGCATCTGTCGCTGGACGACTTTGGAACGGGCTATTCGTCGCTGAGCATGCTCAAAGCTCTGCCATTGGACCAGCTCAAGATTGACCAGTCGTTTGTGCGCGACTTGCTGGATGACGAGCAGGACCGCAGCATCGTACGCGCCATCCTGACCCTGGGTGAAAGCCTGGGTTTGCGGGTGATTGCCGAGGGTGTCGAAACCACCGAGCAACGAGACGTCTTGCTCAGTCTGGGATGTCAGTACATGCAAGGCTACCTGCTGGGCCGTCCAGCGCCAATTCCACAGAGTTGACCGCCAGCCCAAGTCTGACAAGACGACTAGCACTATCTATTCGTGATTCCACATGAGCCCGCACCAGCCACTCCACTGCCGCCCAGTTGAAGAAGGTGATGACATTGAAGCGCTCACCATCCTCATCCGTTCGGCCTACGCGCCGCATGCGGCAAGCGGCCTGCGGTATTGGGCTACGCACCAGTCGGTTGAAGACACGGCCAAGCGCCTGGCGGCGGGCCACGGCTTCGTGGCCACATACGAAAGCTATGTGGTGGCAACTATCACCCTGCGTGAGGCCGAGCCTGACTCCCCGGTACCACTGCTGCGCGAGCCTGGCACCTGGTCTTTCGGCCAATTTGCCGTTGCGCCAGCGCACAAAGGCAAGGGCTTTGGCCGCCAGATCCATGACTTCGCGTTGGCATTCGCCCACGCACACGGTTGCAGCCGCATGGCGTTGCACACGGCGCAACCGGCAACAGCGCTGATTGCGATGTACCGGTCCTGGGGCTACGAAGAGGCTGGCACCTGCGACTGGCGACCGCAAACCAACTATTTGAGTGTCCTGATGGCTGCTTCCAATGCCCAGCGCAATGGACCAGCTGCCTAATCTCGGGCCAAAGTCACAGGCCATGCTGATGGACGCCGGTATCACGTCCACGGATCAGCTCTTGCGCTTGGGAGCAGTGGCGGCGTTCGCACGGGTCAAGAAGTCCCATCCCAAGGCCAGCCTTAATCTGCTCTGGGCTCTGGAAGGTGCACTAACGGGTTTGCACTGGCAGGAGGTCGCCCGCGAACACCGGACCAGCTTGCTGCTGGCACTTGAGCAGCATGAAAGGCACGGCGCCTGACGCCCTGCGCGAACGGTGTCCCACATTGCCGGCTCCATGTCCTGCTTTGTGCGAGACAAACAGCAGCGTTTGCCCTAAAGTTGTGCCACAACCGAGGATGGGCACGCTTGTCGGACACACAGTCTGGCAGACCAGACCTCTATAAAGAGGACACAACACATGGCACCTATTGACCAGGTACACCTGAGCTTTAACCCGCAAACCCTGACCCTGCTCAACGCCGTGTTGGGCCTGGTGATGTTTGGCGTGGCATTGGAGCTCCGGGTCGAAGATTTCAAGACCGCCCTTCGCACGCCCAAGGCGCTGGCACTCGGGCTTCTGGGGCACCACATCCTGTTCCCGGCCATGACCTATGTGCTGGTGTCTATCCTGCGGCCCGAGCCCAGCATTGCATTGGGCATGATTCTGGTGTCGAGCTGCCCAGCCGGGCACATTTCCAATTTTCTGGTGCACCACTCCAAGGGCAACACGGCGCTGTCGGTCAGCGTCAGCGCACTGTCCACGCTGGTTGCGCTGTTCATGACGCCGCTGAACTTTGCGTTCTGGGGCAATCTGCACCCCATCACGGCCGGCCTGATGAAGGAAGTGGCCATGAGTCCATGGGAGATGCTCGAAGTCATCGTCATGCTGCTGGGCGTGCCGCTGGTGCTGGGCATGTGGGTGGCCAAGCAGTTTCCGGCGTTTGCGCACAAGGTGCAAAAGCCCATGAAGATTTTGTCGTTCGTGATCCTGATCGCTTTCATCGGCGGCGCGCTGGCAGCCAACCTGAAGCACTTTCTGGACTACATCCAGCTGGTGGTGGGCGTGGTGTTCGTCCACAACCTGATGGCGTTGATCACCGGCTACGGCTTGTCCGCCGCCATTGGCCTGCCCGAGCGGGACCGCCGTGCCATCACGTTTGAGATGGGCATTCAGAACTCGGGGCTGGGCTTGATTTTGATCTTCAATTTCTTTGGCGGGCTGGGCGGCATGGCCATCGTCACCGCGTGGTGGGGGATCTGGCACATCGTGGCGGGGCTGACGCTGGCCACCTACTGGAAGAACCGCCCGCCCCTGCCAGCCCATGGTGATTCCGGGGCCAGGCGATGAGCCGGGTCCTGATCACCGGCGGTGGCGGCTACCTGGGCAGCCAGCTGGTCGCGCGCCTGGCCGCCCTGCCCGATGGCCAGCGCCCTGAAGTGATTGTGTCGCACGACATCCGCGAACCCAAGACGCGCCTTTTGAATGTGGAATACGCCGTCGCCGACATCCGTGCCGATGAGAGGTCCGACATCATTGGCAAGCACCGCATCGATGTGGTGGTGCACCTGGCGTCCATCGTCACACCGGGCAAAGGCAGCAACCGTGCATTTGAGTACGACGTGGATGTGAATGGCACGCGCAATGTGCTCAAAGCCTGCGTGCGCCATGGTGTCAAACGCATCGTGGTGTCCAGCAGCGGTGCGGCCTATGGCTACCACGCGGACAACGCGCCCTGGTTGACCGAAGACATGCCGGTGCGCGGCAACGAGGTGTTTGCCTATTCGCACCACAAGCGGATCGTGGAAGAGATGCTGGCTGCCTACCGTAAAGACCACCCGGCACTGGAGCAAGTCGTGCTGCGCATTGGCACCATCCTTGGCCCAACCGTGCACAACCAGATCACCGATATGTTCGAAAAGCCGCGTCTGCTGGCCATTCAAGGCTCGGACAGCCCGTTCGTCTTCATCTGGGACCAGGACGTGGTCGGCATCATCCTGCGCGCTATTGAGCATGGGCCTGCCGGCATCTACAACGTGGCCGGCGATGGTGCACTGACCATCCACGAAATTGCCCAACGCCTTGGCAAGAAAACCCGGCGCCTGCCCGCGTGGTTATTGCGTGGCGCGCTATCAATTCTGAAGCCCCTGGGCCTGACCCAATACGGCCCGGAGCAACTGGACTTTTTGCGTTACCGACCGGTGCTGCTCAATACCCGGCTCAAAACCGTGTTTGGCTACACGCCAACCTACACCTCGGCTGAGGTGTTCGACCTCTATCGCACCGCGCGTGAGCAACAGCGCGCCGTGGCGAAGTGACAATGCGCAGCTTCAAGGACCGCTGTGTGGTGATCACCGGCGCCGCGGGCGGCCTGGGCCAGGCGCTGGTGCAGGTGTTCCTGCAAGCGGGTGCGAACGTGGTGGCACTGGACCGTGACGCGCGTGTGCAACAACTCACCGCAGGGCCGCCCAAAGGCGAGTTAGCCCCTTCGGGGGGCAGCGACCCGCGTAGCGGTGGAGCGTGGGGGCAATTGTTAACGTCGGTTTGCGATGTCACACAACTGCCCTCCTGCGAAGCTGCCATAGCACAGGCCACGGCGCGCTTTGGCGGCATTGATGTACTCATTAACAACGCCGGTATTGCCCACCGCAGTGCCTTTGCCGACACCCAGGTGGACGTGCTGCACAGGGTCATGGATGTCAACTTCTTTGGCGCAGTGCACTGCACCCACGCAGCCATTGCCAGTCTGCGTTCGCGCAAAGGGTTGATCATCACCATCTCCAGCGTGGCAGGTTTCTCGCCGCTGATCGGGCGCACCGGCTACGCAGCCAGCAAGCACGCCTTGCACGGCTTCTTCGACAGCCTGCGCACCGAGGTGGAAGACGATGGGGTGGATGTGCTGCTGGTCTGCCCCTCGTTTATCGACACCGGCATCGACCGCGCCGCTTTGGGCGCGGATGGCCAGCCCGCGGCCCACGCACGCAAAACCACCGGAGCGACCACGCAACCTGGCGAAGTTGCCAACGCCATACTGAACGCGGCGCGCGCGCGACGCAAGCTGTTGCTCTTCAGCCCCACGGCCAACGCTGCCTGGTGGCTGTCGCGCCTGTGGCCCACGCGCTATGCCGCCATCATGAAGCGCCGTTTGCACGCAGAGATTTTCCCCAACACAACACCCTGAGCCGGGAGACACCGCACCATGAACAAAGCCTTTAAAAAGACCCTGGAAATATGCACACTGCTGTTAGGCGTGGGCTTCCCCACTGCCCAGGCCGCCGACTTCACCGTCAGCGGGCCCGACGGCAAGCCCCTGCCTTTGGTGATGGTGACGCGCAGCGCCACGCAACCTACCAAGATAGACGATTCCGACAACGGCTACGCCGCATCCGGCAAACCACAACAAGGCACGTTTGAGGAAACCCGGTTCAGCGATGCCCAGGGCCGCCTGCGTCTGCCCGACGACGCCCACAAGCAAACGATTGACTACCAGGTGCGTCTGCGCAAGCCCGGCTACAAGGATGTGGTCATAGCCCCTTCGGCCATGGCAAAGCCCGCCTCCTGGCGCATGGTCGCCGAGACCGACCCCAAGGCCCTGGCGGAGCAACGCCCCTCCAACGCCTGGACCTCCACGCTGCTGGCCGGGCGCGATGACCTGCGCAAGGAATTCATGGCGCAGTGCGGCTTTTGCCACCAGCAAGGATCGGTTTTCCTGCGCCGCGAGCGCAGTGCCGAAGAATGGTCAGCAACCATCCAGCGCATGGTGCGCTATGGCGCGCGCCTGTCCACCGAGGCGCAAAAGGAATTGCCCGCCCTGCTGGAAGCCCACTGGAAAGACATCAATGCCCACCCCGAGAAAGTGCCTGCCGGCACACCGTGGGTGCCAGAACTGGCCAAGGCCAGCGTCACCGAGTTGGCGATTGGGGACCGCTTCTCGCAGATGCACGACTTTGTGCAGCACAGCAACGGCCTTGTCTACGTGGGCGACAACCTGCAGGACCGCCTGTACGAAATCAATACCCAGACTGGCGCCTACACCATCTACAAGGTGCCCCCGCAGCCGGGTGACAACCTCGGCGGCTTGCTGGCCGGGCGCCTGCGCGACTTTCCCAAACACGAGACCTACCAGGGCATCCACTCGCTGGTGGAGGCGCCCGCTGACGGTCACATCTTCATCACACCCTCGTACCAGCGCCGCCTGATCGAGTTCGACCCCAAGACCAAGCAATTTATCAACCACGAGATCGGCAGCGGCTTCTATCCGCACACCGTGCGCATGGATGCCAAGAACCGTGTGTGGTTCACGCTGGCACTCAGCAATCAGATAGCCATGTACGACCGCGCCGCGGACAAATTCACCACCTACGACCTGCCGATTCGTTCCTTCATGGAGAAGATGACCGTCAAGATGACGCCCTTCTTCTTCAAGCTCATCGGCTGGGGCCTGCCGGTCACCAACTGGGTCAAGATCGACCACGTTTCCACCGGCGTGCCCCTGCCCTACGGCATTGAAGTGACTCCAGACGGCAAGGTCTGGGTGGCGCGCCTGCACACCAACGAGATCGCCTCGCTGGACCCCACTACCGGCGTCATCACGATGATCGCAACCCCGCTGAAGAACCCCCGCCGCCTGCGCGCTGACCGCGATGGCAATCTGTGGATAGGCATGTTCAGTGAGTCGGCCGTGCTGCGCTATGAGCCCAAGGCGGCAAAATTCACTACCTTCAATCTGCCGGTGCAGCCCCTGGGCAGCGACACGCCGTA
>CAINUX010000143.1 GCA_903853895.1 uncultured beta proteobacterium
AACCGAAGAGCGCATCCGCGCCAGCTGCGCCACGCTCAAGGTTTATGCCCTGCAACCCGACATGGACGCCCGTGGCGTAACGGCAAAGTTGATCGACGGAGTCACGCTGGTCGACTACGCCGGCTTTGTGGATCTGACCGTGGAACACAGCACATCCCACTCGTGGTTGTGACCTGAATTACTAATTTACTGGAGAAAAAAATGAGCTTTGAAATCAACGGCACCACCTACGAAACCGACGAAGAGGGCTACTTGCTCAATCTCGCTGAATGGACCCCGGAAGCCGCCGTTTACCTGGCAGAAGAAGAGAAAGTACCGCTCAGCGACAACCACTGGGAAGTCATCAACTTCCTGCGCGAGTACTACAACGAATACCAGATTGCCCCTGCCGTGCGGGTGCTGACCAAGGCCATTGGCAAGCAATTCGGCGAGGAAAAAGGCAACAGCAAATACCTGTACGACCTGTTCCCCTATGGGCCTGCCAAACAGGCCTGCAAGATCGCGGGCCTGCCCAAGCCCACTGGTTGCATCTAAGCCACGTTGCCAGGTCTGACGATGTCGCTGCTGACCATTTTCTATTCGGCATTGTTCTACCTGGCCACGGGCGTGTTCGTCATCGGCGTGGGCCTGAAGATTCGCAGCTACGCCAGAACACCTGCACCGCTGAAGATACCCACCACACCGGCACCAACCACCATGGCTGGTGTGCGCTGGCGCATGGCGCGTGAGGTGGTCTTTTTTGAAAGCCTGTTCAAGTCCAGCAAATGGACCTGGATTTTTGGCTGGACCTTTCACATGGCGCTGCTGTTGGTGGTGTTGCGCCACCTGCGCTACTTTCAGGAGCCGGTGTGGCTGCCCGTGGTGCTGGTGCAGCCCTTTGGTACCTACGCCGGTTTCGCCATGGTTGCGGGCCTGGGTGGCCTGTGGGCGCGGCGCTGGCTAGTGGACCGGGTGCGCTATATCTCCACTCCGTCGGACCACCTGATGCTGGCATTGCTGTTGGCCATTGGCATCACCGGTCTGGGCATGCGCTTCGTGGCCCACACCGATATCGTCGCGGTGAAGATGTTCATCCTGGGGCTGATGCGGCTGGACTTGCAGAGTCTGCCAGCGGACCCCGTGTTGCTGGTGCATCTGGCCCTGGTGGCCGTGCTGATGCTCATTTTCCCCATCAGCAAGTTGCTGCACGCCCCTGGCCTGTTCTTCAGCCCCACCCGCAACCAGGCTGACAACGCCCGTGAAGTGCGCCATGTATCCGCATGGGCGGCCGCATTGGACAAGCGTCCCTGAAAACCCACATACCCACCATGGCCACCGCAGCGTTCGAAACCCCCAAGCTCAAAAGCTACCCGGTCATCCCCCTGGTGCAAGTCGGGAGCATGTCCCACCTCAAGCCTTTTGTGGCGTCCGCGCCCATCCAGAAAGCACTCGGCTTTCCGGAGACACTGGTCGAAGACTGGCAGGCCAAGGCGATTGCCAAGATGGGCGAGTTACTCGGCAAATACCGCTCGCTCCAGGTCTATATGGACGCCTGCGTGCACTGCGGCGCCTGCTCCGACAAATGCCACTATTTCCTAGGCACGGGCGACCCGAAGAACATGCCGGTGGCGCGCCAAGACCTTATGCGCAAGGTCTACCGCCGCTATTTCACTTTTGCCGGCAAGTATTTCCCCAAACTGGTGGGCGCCGTAGATCTGACCCGCGAGGTGCTGGACGAGTGGTACAGCTACTTCAACCAGTGTTCTGAATGCCGCCGTTGCTCGGTTTTCTGCCCCTATGGCATTGACACGGCCGAAGTCACCATGGCCGCCCGCGAGATCATGGACTCCATTGGTATGGGGCAGAAATACTCGAACGAGATCATCGGCAAGGTGCACCGCATCGGCAACAACCTGGGCATCCCCGGACCGGCGCTGGAGAACACGCTGGAAGGCCTGGAAGAAGACACCAAAGACGAGACTGGCCTGGATATTAAATTCCCACTGAACGTCAAGGGTGCGGAAGTCTTGCTGATCACCCCGTCAGCCGACTTCTTCTCGGAGCCGCACGTGGAAAGCCTGATCGGCTATGCCAAGGTGTTTCACGCGGCCGGCATCAGCTGGACGCTGAGTTCGCACGCGTCAGAAGCCGGCAATTTCGGCATGTTCATTGGCAATTACGAGCAGATGCGCAACATTTCCATGCGAGTGCGTGAAGCCGCTCTGGAGTTGGGCGTCAAACGCATCGTGGTGGGGGAATGCGGTCACGCCTGGCGTGTGGCCTATAGCTTCTGGAACACCTTGATCGGGCCCTTTGACTATCTGGATCCGCGCTACCCGGTGCCTCAGCACATTTGCGAAGTCACCGACGATCTGATCCAGCGCGGCGCGCTGCAATTTGACAAAGAGGCCAACGACAGCCGCATCATCACCTTCCACGACTCCTGCAACGTAGCACGTGCCTCGCGCATGGGCAATATGCCGGGCGGCCAGTTTGTGATTCCGCGTCGCATCATTACCTCGGTGGCCAACCATTTCCATGACATGGCACCTCAAACCATACACGAGAGCACGTTTTGCTGCGGGGGTGGTGGCGGCCTATTGACCGACGACCTGATGGAACTGCGCGTCAAGGGCGCTCTGCCCCGCATGGAAGCCCTGAAGCATGTGGTGGATGACCACAACGTGAATTTCATGGCCACGATCTGCGCGATTTGCAAAGCCCAGTTCACCAAGGTACTGCCCTACTACGGTTTCAACATGGGCATGGTGGGCGGTGTCCACCAGTTGGTCAGCAAGGCGATTCGCCTGGGCGACAAATAGCTCCCCGCACGCGCTGCTCAGCCAACACAACAAATACCAGGAGACTCAAACATGTCCGCCCCCAACGAAGCCGTTACCGTCAAGCCTCTGACCTTTCGCCGTTACAAGGATGGTGACAGCAAGGTCAAGTCCTTACAGAAAGACATTTTTGATGCCGGGCACTCGCACAAGTGCCCCACCTACATCCAAAGCACTCCCCCCTGCCAGGGCAGTTGCCCGGCCGGTGAGGACATTCGTGGCTACCTCAATATCGTGCGCGGCATCGAGAAGCCACCTGTGGGAATGGTGTGGCAGGAGTACGCGTTTCGCCGCCTGACCGAGGCCAATCCGTTCCCATCCGTCATGGGCCGCGTATGCCCGGCGCCTTGCGAATCGGGCTGTAACCGCAACCAGGTAGAAGACTTTGTCGGCATCAACTCGGTCGAGCACTTTCTGGGCGACTATGCGATTGCAAAAGGCCTGGCCTACAACAAGCCCGTCACCGCCTCCGGCAAGACGGTGGCCGTCATAGGTGGCGGCCCTGCCGGGTTATCCGCGGCCTACCAGTTGGCACTCAAGGGACACGCGGTCACGCTGTTTGACGAGCGGACTGAGCTCGGCGGCATGATGCGCTACGGCATTCCCGGATTCCGCACCCCGCGTGATGTACTGGACGCTGAAATTCAGCGCATCCTGGATTTGGGCGTCACGACGCGCATGAACTGCCGCATTGGCACCGACATCACCATGGCGCAGATTCGCGAAGAATTTGATGCCGTATTCTTGGGCCTGGGCGCCCAGGCCGGTAGGGCATTGCCAGTTGAGGGGGCTGATGCACCTAACTGCGTGACCGCCACATCGTTCTTGAAGGCATTCAATGACGGGCGCTTGCGCCATGTCGGCAAGCGCGTGGTCGTCGTGGGTGGTGGCGACACCTCCATTGACGTGGCCACCGTGGCACGCCGCCTGGGACACATCGACAAAATCAACGAGTCTGACCGCCCGGAGCACGCCATCGCTGGACGTGTAGCGCACGATGTTGCGGAAGCTTCGGCCCGCCAAGGAGCGGAAGTCACCCTCACCACCATTTTTGCAATCGACAAGATGCAGGCGACCAAGCACGAGGTCGAGCATGCGTTGTCTGAAGGCATCACCATTCTGGGTGGCATGGCACCCCTGTGTGTAGTGCGCGGACCTGATGGCCGCGCAACCGCACTGCGCATCATCCGCTGCGAAGCCAAGATGGTGGGTGGACGCCTGGACATCAAGAACATCGAAGGCACGGAACAAGACATTCCTGCGGACCTGATTGTCTCGGCCATCGGGCAGGCAGTGGACTTCACCGGCCTGGAAGAATTCAACAACGGCAAGGGTGCCATCAACAGCGACAAGAATTACCAGGTGCAAGGGCAGGCAGGCTTTTTTGTCGGGGGCGACGTGGTGCGCCCGCACTTGCTGACGACGGCAATCGGTCACGGCGCCATTGCGGCGGACGGCATTGACCGTTTCCTGCAAAACGAAGCGCTGGAAAAGCGGCCCAAGATTGACGTGCATGCCTTCGACCTGAAGCGCAAGATGCTGGAAAAGGGCTATACCTTCAGTGAAGTGCATGAACCGATTCGCGGCACCGACAAGAACACCGCTGCCATCCACAATTTTGACAACCGGTCGGACCGCTATGTCATATCGCACAAAGAGCTGTTCCTGGGGCACTTTCCGTTTGTTGCCCGCAACCGCCGGGGCATCACCTCACTGACGGCCGAGCAGGCCCTGGACAATTTTGAAGAACGTCTGCAACCGCTGCTGGAAGCCCAGGCCGTTGCCGAGGCCAAGCGTTGCATGAGCTGCGGCCAGTGCTTCGAGTGCGACAACTGCGTGGTCTATTGCCCGCAAGTTGCCGTATTCAAGGTGCCCAAGGCCAAGGCCACGACGGGACGTTACGTCGACACCGACTACAACAAGTGCATTGGTTGCCACATCTGCGCCGAGGTCTGCCCCACAGGCTACATCCAGATGGGTCTGGGGGACTGATGGCTCCCCTGTTACTCCTGCTTGGCTTGCTGATCGGCGGGGTCGTCCATGCGGGTGATGCATCGGCCTCGCGGGTGTCGCAGCCGGTGATTGAAGCGGCACGGGGCGGCCAGTGCGTGGCGGACCCGGCTTTCATGCGGCGCAACCACATGCAACTGCTAAAGCACCAGCGGGATGACACGCTCAGAGGTGGCATGCGCACGGGCCAATACAGCCTGAAGACCTGTATCGATTGCCACGCCAGCAAAACTACCAACAGCGTGGCCGCGTCGGACACCAATTTTTGCCAGAGTTGCCACACCTACGCTGCCGTCAAGCTCGACTGCTTCGAGTGCCATACCAACAAACCACAGGTCAAGCCATGACGCCAGACCCCAGTTCACCATCCAAGGACGCGGGCGACACCAAGTCCGGTCGCCGTGGTTTTATGGCCTTTGCCGCAGCCGGTATCGCGGGCATCCTGATTGCGCCTGGGGTACGTTTGATCGAAATCGCCCAGGCCGCGCCCGCTACCGGAACACTGAGCCCCGGCGCCAGCAGCAAGGTCCGCTGGGGCATGCTGATTGACAGCACCAAGTGTGTCAGCGGCTGCAACGATTGCGTGACCGCGTGCAACGCCGAGAACGGGCTCTCGGGTGGCACCAAGACCACCGATTCCCAATGGATCCGCAAGATCGAAATCAAGGAAGTGCGCACCGGTAAGACCCAGTCCCTGCCCATGATGTGCCAGCACTGTGCCGAACCGCCCTGCGTTGACGTGTGCCCTACCGGAGCCTCCTTCAAACGCGCCGATGGCATCGTGCTGGTGGACAAGCACACCTGCATCGGCTGCCGCTACTGCATGATGGCTTGCCCATACAAGGCGCGATCCTTTGTGCACTCCCCCCAGACCGACCAGAAGCCCGATGTACCCCGTGGCATGGGCACGGTAGAGTCCTGCACGATGTGCGTGCACAAGGTGGACAAGGGTGAGATGCCTGCCTGCGTGACCGCTTGCTCCAAAGCCGGGCATGAAGCCATTCTGTTTGGGGATCTGAACGACCCTGAGAGCGAAATCTCCAAGCGCATTGCCAGCTACCCCAGCCGCCAGATTCGGGAAAACCTGAACCTCGACACCGGTGTGCGTTACCTCGGCATTTGAAGCAAAAGGCCCTGATCCATGAAAATCGAACTGCGCCCCTTGCAAGGCACAAGCCCCGGCTACTACGTACTGCTGGCTGGCATGGCACTGGTTGCACTCGTTGGCTTGGCCGCCGTGTGGTACATGGAACACAACGGCCACATCGTGACCGGCATGAACAACCAGATTGTGTGGGGCCTGCCCCATGTGTTTGCCGTGTTTCTGGTGGTGGCGGCTTCGGGTGCGCTGAATGTCGCCTCCATGGCATCCGTTTTTGGCAAGACCGACTACAAGCCACTGGCGCCTTTGTCCGGGCTGCTTGCCATTGCGCTGCTGTTGGGGGGTCTGACGGTGCTGATGCTGGACTTGGGACGCCCCGACCGACTGATCGTGGCCATGACGTACTACAACTTCAAGTCCATCTTTGCGCTCAACATCTTTCTGTACTCCGGATTCATGGGCTTTGTCATCGTCTACCTGTGGACCATGATGGAGCACCGCATGAACCGCTTCACGCCCGTGGCGGGTCTTTTCGCTTTCATCTGGCGCATGGCGCTGACCACCGGAACCGGTTCGATATTCGGCTTCCTGGTGGCGCGGCAGGCGTATGACTCTGCCCTGCTGGCGCCCCTGTTCATTGCGCTGTCTTTCAGCTATGGGCTGGCGGTATTCCTGCTGGTGCTGATGCTGGCCTGCAAAGGCAGTGGCCGCCCCGTGGGCGATGCGCTGATGGCCAAGTTCGCACGCCTGCAGGTGATCTTCATTTCGGCGGGTCTGTATTTTGTGACCATCTACTACCTGACCAATCTGTATTTCACGCGCCACCATGCATTTGACCGCTTCATCCTGATGGAAGGCGGCATCTACACCCTGCTGTTCTGGCTTGGCCCCGTGCTCCTGGGCGGCGTATTGCCCCTGATTTTGCTGCTGCACCCGCGCATCGGGCAGATGCGCCGGCGCGTCACGGCCTGCGCGGCGCTGGTGGTGGGTGGTGGCTTTGCGCAGATGTATGTCACCATCATTGGCGGGCAGGCCTTCCCGCTGGTCATATTCCCCGGCCGGCAGGTCAGCAGCAGCTTTTCGGATGGTGTCATCAATACCTATTCGCCCAGTCTGCCGGAGTGGCTGCTGGGCTTTGGCGGTATCGCCATCGTGGGAATCATCGTCATGGTGGCGCTCAAGGTGATGGGCTTCTTGCCTGAGCGACTGGACGACGAAACCCTGCAACAGCACGCCGCTTCCGTGGCGGTGGCTCACGCCTGAGACAACTCGCCATGTCGCGCCTTCTGATTTCGGCAGCGCACAAATCGTCCGGCAAGACCACGATTTCCGTGGGCTTGTGCGCGGCGCTGTCCGCCCAGGGCTTGGACGTGCAGCCTTTCAAGAAGGGGCCAGACTACATCGACCCCATGTGGCTGGGCCAGGCCAGCGGGCGCAGCTGTTTCAACCTGGATTCCTATTTGATGACGCCCGAGCAGATCACCACCTGCTTTGCACGCCACGCAGCAACGGCTGACATCGCCATCGTGGAAGGCAACAAGGGCCTGTACGACGGGCTTGCGCTGGACGGCAGCAACAGCAATGCCGCCTTGGCGCAACTGCTGGACCTGCCCGTGGTGCTGGTGCTGGATGCGCGTGGCATGACACGCGGCATTGCCCCCCTGATTCTGGGTTACCAGGCGTTTGACCGCAGCATTCGCATTGCGGGCGTCATCCTGAACCAGTTGGGCGGCGCACGCCACGAATCCAAGCTGCGCGCGGTGATCGAGCACTACACCGATGTGCCGGTGCTGGGAGCAATCGCACATGACCCGCGCCTGGCCCTGGTCGAGCGCCATTTGGGGCTGATGCCCAACCATGAGCTCGACGATGCCGGCCAACGTGTGCGCGCCATGGGCGAACTGATTGCGCAGCAGGTCGATTTGTCTCGCGTTCGGCAAATAGCCCAGAGCGCCACCCCACTTGCGCCAGTTCCCATCCAGCAGCAGGTGTTGCCCTTGGCAGACTCGCCGACCACGATGGCTCCCCGTTCGCCCATCCGCATTGGCTTTGCACGCGACAAGGCATTTGGTTTCTACTACCCGGATGACCTGCTGGCGCTGGAACAGGCTGGTGCGGTGATCGTCCCGGTGGACACGTTGCAGGACACACAGCTGCCATCGATCGATGGTCTGTTCATAGGCGGCGGGTTCCCCGAAATGTTCATGCCGCAGTTGCAGACCAATGCTTCCATGCGCGGCAGCATTCACGCGGCCATTGAAGCGGGTCTGCCGGTCTATGCCGAATGTGGCGGCCTCATGTACCTGGCGCGCACCCTGCGGTGGAAGGACCAGGTCTACGACATGGTGGGTGCCATCCCCGCCGATGTGGTCATGCATGCGCGCCCCGTGGGGCGTGGCTACGTAGAGCTGCAAGCCACGGGGGATGCACCTTGGTCTGCCACAGCAGGCACTAGCGCGGCCACCGTGCGTGGCCACGAATTCCATTACTCCAGCCTGGAGAACGTGGCGCCGGAACTGAAGTTTGCCTACCGTGTGCTGCGCGGGCATGGCGTGGATGGTCAGCGCGACGGCATCGTGCACCGCAACGTCATCGCCTCCTACGCCCACCTGCGCAACGCAGCAGGATCGGGCTGGGCAGACGCATTTGCTGCCTTTGTTCGTGCCAGAAAAGTGACTCAGGAACAATCCGCTGCTGCTGTTGCGGCGGCGGCGCGCACCCTGCATGTCAACGGTTGCGCCGTGGCTACCGACGTTGAAGGCTATTTGAAAAACATCGACGACTGGTCCGAGGACTTCGCCCGCGCACAAGCCGAGGCCGAGAATCTGGAGCTGACCGAGGCGCACTGGCAGGTCATCGCATTTTTGCGGACGTATTTCGAAGAGCACCGGGTGCAGGCACAAGTGCGCGCCATGATCTGGCACTTTGCCAAGGCATGGGGCCCTGAGCATGGCAACAACCACCACCTTCATACCCTGTTTCCCATCGGAGGCCCGCAAAAACAGGGCAACCGACTGGCCGGACTTTTAAAAACCAAAGGTGAACATTGATTCACCACAGGAGACTTGCATGTTCTCACTAACCCCCGCTGCAGCCCAGCAGATTCAACAGGCCGCCAGCGCAAGCAACGCCACTGACTTGGCCCTGCGCGTAGCCGCAAAGCTTGATCCCGACGGATCCCTGCAATATGGCATGGGTTTTGACGAACCCAAGGACGAGGACATGCGGCTCGATCTGAGCGGCGTTGCCGTCGTCATCGGCGGGGAGTCCCAGGAACTGCTCTCTGACACGGTGCTGGATTTCGTCGAACTGACGCCCGGTGAGTTCAATTTCATATTCAGTGAAGGCAGTGCTTCTGCCTGCGCAAGTGAAGCTGCGGCCTCCGGCGGTTGTGG
>CAINUX010000144.1 GCA_903853895.1 uncultured beta proteobacterium
AATATTGGCTGTGGTCAGCGCCGCAACGTCGCGGGTTTCCATCGCGGCTATGCCATCTGTGGTCAGCGCAGCTACCTGGTTGGTCTTCAGGGCAGCCACTTGATCCGTGCGCAGTGCCACGACCTGGTCAGTCGTCAAGGCGGCGACGTCTGCAGTCGTCAGCGCAGCAATGAATTTGGTCTGAAGGGAGGCGAACTGATTTGTGGTAAGCGCTCGCATCTGGTCCGTTGTGAGCACCAAGTAGTCCGACGTGGTCAAACTATTGAGTTGGGTTGTCGTCAAAACAGCGATATTCGCTGTGCTCATTCCCAGGAACGGTGAGGCCATGAAAAATTCTCCTACAAGACGCCGCACCTAAGAGAGTTAGGCCAGCCCAGCAAATCCACTGACGGAATACCAGTATCAAGTAACTATCGGCAAAATGTTTACAAAATTAAACAACTTGTAGGTGCTATTTCCAGCATTCGGTCGCTGCCATTTCTGCCACAGCGTCGCTAAACAAGGGTAAACCCTTTATTGCGTACGGGGTTCGGAAGTGGGCTCGCAGCTGTGGCAACGTGCACGAACCGACACACCGATCCTTGTGTCTTGGCATGTAACGCTTGACTACGATAAACACCCAAATCCCCCGGTATTTCAGAAGTTCCGCACAACCTTTCAGCCATACCATGCATTTGCATCCGGCCATTCGATGGGGACTGAGCCACCATACCTATGCTTCGCACCGCGGGTGGTCAATCGAATCCAACGTGAAAGTGGAAGGGGAGCACTTTTCTACACGTTCAATATGACAAATAGCGCCCAAAACAAAAAATCGCCGCCCAAGTATTTCAGCAGCTTGATGCTGGTTCCGAAGTACGTCACCAAGTTTCAGTGCCTCGGCGGCGAATGCCCTGACACCTGCTGCTCCACGTGGACCATCAACGTCGATAAAGCCACATTTCAACGCTACCGGCGTGAGACTCACCCCGAGATAAAGCCCCTACTGCAGCAGTTCCTGGTACAGGAGGACAAAGACTCCGACGTCAGGCACGGCAAACTCAACCTGCGACCATCCGACTCGCATTGTGGTTTGCACACTAGTGAAGGGATGTGTCCCATTCAACAAAAACTGGGTGAAGATGCACTCTCTGACACCTGTTACGTCTACCCCCGACATGTGGTGCAGTTTGGCGATCGCTTTGAACAAAGCCTCACCCTATCTTGCCCAGAAGCTGCGCGATTGGCATTGACCCAAGACGATGCGTTTGAGTTTGTAAGTGCCGACTTCACCTCACGCCTTGCAACTACGCCGGTCATCGCATCGACTCGAGGGTATTCGATTGAGGCTATGGACGAGGTTCGCATCTTCCTGATTCAGCTATTTCAGACCGCTGGTCTATCCAACACCGAACGACTGGTGACGGTGGGCTGGCTGTGCCAACAGATCGACCACTTGGTTGCGAGCAGTATGCAGTCTGAGGTCCATACTTTGTTGGCAGAAATGACGGCAATGATTGAAAGTGGAAGTATCCACGAACTGGTGGATCAACTCAACAAGCAGCAGGCCACTAGCGTGACCGTGTTCTCAATTCTGTTTGGCGTGAAATCGCCGCAGGAAGTCAGAGATAACCAGCGCGACGTATTGGATAGAGTCAGATCTGGGCTTGGCATCACGGCCGACCTTCCCCTCGAAACAATCTCCGATAACTATGTCCGCGGCAGCAAGATCCTCGCCGAAGATGGCGGCGCCGGCGAAAAACTGACATCCAGATATCTACTCAATGACTTGATCCGAGAGACCTTTCCATGGACCCGAGCATCGGCCATGGAGCACTACCGAAAACTCTTGACACGTTATGGAATCTTGCGTCTCATGCTGGCGGGAGTTGCCGCCGAACTGGGCAACGCACCGGACGACGCGACAATTGTGCAAACCATTCAGGTTTTTTGCCGCATATATCAGCACAACGCGGCATTCTCCAAGCGGGCCGAGAGCCTTCTCGTTCAATCAGAGTGGACGCAATTGGACCGTCTCTACGCGCTTCTACACTGAATCAGTGCAAATACGGCGGATGATCTGCTGTTTTTGTATCCAGCTGTTCAAGCCAGGGCTCAGCAAGGTATCGGATTTGGGCATCATTGCTCAAAATACGCTGCATGATTCTGGTTTTCTCGGTGCGCTGTTCTGGTAAAAGTTGCTCTGAATGGCTGCGCAGCCGCAATTGCTCAATGAGTACCGCACACGCTCCTTCGCACCTCACGACCTGCTCCCAGTCCTGTGATTTTGCGGCATCCAGCATTTTCAGACTGCTCTCTTCAATGGATTTGTAGTAGTCAATTAGCATTTGTGACATCTCAGGCTCCGGCTTGGGTGGAGTAACGAGGCAGGTTGGTGACTTCGGCCTTGATTTCAGTCCAAGCTTGCGCCACTGGTTGAATCAATCGGATTGCTTCGTCCACTTTATTGATATCGTTGCGCAAATTCGCTTCCGTCAGCACCACAATGCAATAGTCATATAGAGCACGCAAATTCAGTGCCAACTCTCCACCCTTTGCATCGTTAAGGCCCGCTTTCAAACCTTCCTCAATCAGGCGGACCGACCGCACAATGGCCTTGCCCTTTCCTGGAATATCTCCAGCCTGCATCGAAAGCTTCGCCGCCCCACAGGACTGCAACAGAGCTTGATACAGGAGCCCCACCAGCTGGTGCGGATCTGCTCCAGCTACGGAAGTTTCAACCCCAACGGTTCTGTAAGCATTTGCGGAACGCATATTGACGGAGGTGTACATTTTGAGTCTCTGGTAGCTGCTGTGTAACTTAATTATCGGCAGGCTTCCGACGAACTCAAGGATGTCGTGGGGCTAAATACACGATTCTTCCTATTCAGTTGGTCTCCAAGTGCCCATTCTCTACAGAACCTCAGCCCTATTCAAGAGTGCCATGGCTTGGCGGGCTTGGGGGTGCAGGGGGTCACAGCGGAGGCACTCCTCAAACAGGACATGCGCATCAACTGTTTGTTGGCGCAAAACGGCACAATGGCCCAACCAATAGTAGACTGCGCCGTCTTCTGGTGCCTCTTGGGCGGCGTCAAACAACAGGGCCATCCCCGAGTCGACAAATCCCTCCACAACCATGGCTTTGGCCCATCGCATTCGCAAATGTGGCCACACTGCGCTTCCCAGTAGAGGGCCACTACGGATGATCTGATCTACGTGCGTGAACTTCTGATACCGCAACAGCAACAGAACCCAGGCATCAATCTCCCGAGAAGGCTCACTAGGCAACAGCGATTCGGTCGCTGTATCAGCAGCAGCCCCAAGCAGTAGACGAAACAGCACCAGCGCCGTTTTTGAGCTATTCTCCTCTGGGGTGTGCGCCAACCATGCATTCCAGGCTTGCCCGGCAGGTTCAAGATGGCCCAACACAAAATGGGTCCACCCAAGAGTCAACAAAGCCCCTGGCAACACATTTTTTGCCAATAGCGCCAGCGCCTGTTCAGCCCGGCCGGTGTCGAGCAATAGGCGCGCCAGCAGAAGATCGGCCTGAGGCTCGCTAGCCCTGTCACGCAAAACAGCTTCCGCCCTTTCAAAGCGAGCCAACTTGTACAAACACCACGCCAGTTTGAGCGCCACCCCGGGGTCAGCCGGACTGCGCCGATAGGCTTCCTCAAAGAAGGGCCCAGCCTCCGCGAATGCCCCACGCTCCATTAGCAGCGCACCCATCTCGACATGGGCATTTGCGTACTCGGCAGGCGCCTGCTCGGTTGCGGTCCGCAATTGCGCTATGGCCTCATCACCACGCCCCATAAGCCGCAATGCGTGACCCAGACCTGTACGCGCGCCAAACCCAACCGCTGCAGGATCAACAACGAGTTTGAATGCAGAGGCTGCATCACTCAGCGCGGCGCAAAAGTCCTCAACCGCGCCGACAAAATCACAATCCGCGATCCGAGCGCCGCCGCGCTGGTATCGCAGGTCCGGTGAATCGGGAAACATCGCAAGAGCACGACTCGCCAATTCCATTACTTGGGCAACATTGCCGCGTGACTGATGAATATTGATTGCAGCCAGATACAGATTCACGACATAGTGCTCTCGTCGCACGCTCTCAGGGTCAGCATCGATGAGTGCAAAAGCTGTTTGCGCCGCATGTAGCATTCCATCCGGGTCGGACTGGGCAATCGCCATGGCATAGACAAACCATGAAAAAGGATCCTTGGGTCGGGATTGCGTCACTTTGCGGGACAAGCGGATATTGCGGTTCGCCTTGTCTCCACTGGCGACAACGGCTGCCGTGTAGCCATCGTGTTCCAACCGTAGACAGGAGAGTGTCGAGGTTTGCACCTTACCGGCCGCCACGGCTTCGAGCTGCTCGTGGATCTCTCCGCGGTAACGCATACCGGGCAGCGCGCGCCGGAACAGGCGAAATACCATGGCCTTGGAATACGTGCCGTCATCATTGAGGCTTTGAATCGGCACGCTGAACCCATCCCATTGCGATTGTTGCAGGGCATTTGCAAAGTCCGTTGAACTATCCACCGTGCAGGTTTCATCGCCATCGAGCACCAATACCCATTCGCGGGTGGCTTGGTCCAGCGCCACGTTGCGCGCGACAGAAAAGTCGTCACACCACGGAAAATGGCTGACCCGTGCCCCATGCAATTGGGCAATGGCCACTGTTTCATCCGTCGAGCCAGTATCAACGACAATCATCTCTCCAACCCAGTCTTTCACCGATTCCAGGCAGCGACCCAAGGCGCGCGCCTCGTCTTTCACGATCATGCACAACCCCACTTTTTCGCGCGGAAAATCCAAGGGTGAAAGAGTAGAAATCATAGGCCCCGATCAAGTCGATGCGTGAAATTGTAGACAGATACTAAAGTGCCGCGTACCGCTGGCCGGGGTGCCAGGGTGCCAGGGTGCCAGGGTGCCAGGGTGCCAGGGTGCAGCGGTATCATCGCCAGGCAAATCCCACCAACCCGTTGCCAAGCGGGGAACCGAGACAACATATGCGCTCAGAAGAACTGATACGCCCCGCTGCGCCGATGTGGATCCATTTTGAGTCCTGCCCGCTGTGCGCCAGTGTGGATACCGTTTTGCTGCGCACCGACAGTTGCGAAAGTCATCCAATCTGGCAGATGGGATTACCCAAAAAACTTGATTGGATGCACTGCCAGCAATGCCAACACATTTACAGCCGCAACTACTTTACGGCGGTTGGTCTGGCCCTTTTGTTCAGCAAGGCACACCCGATGCAGGTAGTCGGCCTGAACCTCGACCAAGAGCGCGCGCGCTGGGCACCAACCGTGGAGCGGATACAAGGCCATCTTCAACAGCAGGGCTGGATGGGAGACAGCATGGTGTGGTTGGATATTGGTTGCGGCGCCGGTGGCCTGGTCATCACAGCTACAGAATATGGCTTCAACGCCATCGGACTTGACACCCGTGTGCAGGCGGTTGAGCATATTGAGGCATTGGGCTATAGCGCTGTGGTGGGAGACCTGATGGAGTTGCAGGTGACCGATCCCGTCATGGTCATGTCACTGGCCGACGTGCTGGAGCACGTGCCGTTTCCGCGACAGGCCCTCAATCGTGTGCACGCGGCGCTCATGCCAGGTGGCTTAGTGATGATTTCGTGCCCCAACTTGGATAGCGGATCCTGGCGCAAGGCCAATGCAGAGGGCATCAACCCCTACTGGAGTGAGTTGGAACACCACCACAACTTCAGCCGAGCATCCCTGATGCGTCTGCTGGCTGAAGAAGGGTTCATTCCCGTCGACTACAGCGTCAGTACACGCTACAAATCATGCATGGAAGTTATTGCGCGCCGGTTGTAGCCGTAGTTATCAAACAGTTGCTCAACTGGTTTTGTTCCATTGCGCAAGTTGAGCGGTCACGTAAGTGCTCAGCCCACTAATTTTGGCCATTTGCGCGTCCAGAGCCGAATACTGTGCGCGCAATCGCTTTTCAACCCTTGCTGCCCGCTCGGAAACCCTGTCCTGCTCGTCCCCGTTTCGCGAAATGGCCCCCTGCAGGGCAGTGGACTTGTTGCTGACCGTCCCATCGGCCGCCAAGAGACCGCTTGCCAAATCGCGCAGCTTCAACCCAAAACCATTGGTCGTCGGATCGGAGTTGTTGGTAGTGAATAGCTTCTGCAAGTTGCTCAGATCTCCCATCGCGGTAGTCAGCTTGGTCGCATTCAGCTTCATCGATCCATCCGCTTGCTGCTCCAGCCCCACTTCAGACAGCCGTGCATAGGTTGAACCAGTGCTGCTAGAACCGATGATTTTGCGCATCAGGCTCTGTAGCCCGACCGTCGTCGAATCACCCTGTAGCGCACCGGACCTGCCGCCTTGCACATACTTGGTTGAATCCGCCAGAGTCTTGTTCAGCGCTGAGTAGGCATCTGCGAAGGTTTGAATATTTTTTTGCAGTGCCACTTTGTCCTGCGCAACCGTAATCTGCACTGGAGAGCCCACTGTAGTGGTCTGCGCCAGGTTCAACGTCACTCCAGGGACCAAGTTGGCAACGGTGTTGGTGGCGGACTCCACCGAAACGCCGTTGATCTTAAGGGTCGCATTCAGCCCCACTTGACTCGACTCCATGCCTGAAGCTGATTCAGACCCATTGCCCAGTGACATGAACGACAGACTATCTAAGGCCGCAAAGCCACCATTCGACGCAATGGTAAACCCCGCATCTTTTCCCGAGGTTGCTGACTGGAAAGACAGTCGCTCGGTGGTGCCAATTTTTAAAACAGTTGCTTTCACACCGGCATTCGACGCATTGATGGCCGCTGCGATGGTGGTGTAGGTATCGGTTTCACTGACGTTGATGTTCACTGCGACCGCAGCACCGGCTACAAAAGGCCCTGCCCCCGCCGAACCCCAACTGCCCAATTGGATGGTCAACTGACCGGTCCCAGAGCCAGCACCCAGCGCGGAACCAGCTGTTACGGTTCTTGACGCTGTCGTCTGCGACTGCGCCAGACGGGTTATGTCCAACCCGAATGAAGTCGCGGTGGCAGTCGAATCGACACTCACTGTGGCTGCCGATGCATTGGATGACGTCGCCGCTTGACTGGCCCAACTGCTTGCCGATGCCAGGTTCGTCGCCGCGTCTTTTAGCGCGGAAACCTGCGACTTGATGGTCCCATACAACGACAATTGGCTTTGTAAGCTTGTCGCCTTGGTCTGCAAAGCCTGCAAGGGTTGCTTTTCAATAGCAACCAACTGCGTAACGATGCTATTGACATCGAGCCCACTACCAATCCCTTGCGATGAAATTGCCATTGCGGCCTCCTAAGATCGGTTTATAGCGCCAAATCAACAATTGCAAAACGCAGAAAAGCGGCGTTGACCTGTGCCAAACGCCGCTACAACTGGTTGGGGGCTCGCGCCCCAACCATTGCGCTTTGCTTTACCGCAGCAAGGCCAGCACACCGCTTGGCCCCTGATTGGCCTGCGCGACCATCGCCGTTCCAGCCTGTTGCAGTACCTGGGCGCGGGTCAGGTTTGCTGTTTCCATCGCATAGTCAGCGTCCACAATGCGTCCACGTGCAGCTGCAGAGTTCTCGGCACCGACCCGCAGGTTGGAGATCACGGTTTCAAATCGATTCTGGGAAGCACCCCAGGTTGCGCGGAGGGTCGTAACGGCGCCAATGTCTACGTCCAGCTTTGCAAGTTCGAGATTGGCGGAAGCAGAAGTCAAGCCCAGGGACGTCGATGTAGCTGCGTAAACAGCGCCCGCCACGGCAATCTGGTCGCCCGCGTCCGCCCCTACCTGGAAAGTAAAGGTTGTGGCCGCAATAACTGCCGTGCTATTGAACTTGGTATTGGCTGCCACCCGAATATTCTCGTCTTTCAGCAAAGCGAATTCTTGCTCCAGGGACGCAATATCTGCCGCTGTATTGGTGCCGTTGGATGCCTGGACCGCCAACTCGCGCATACGCTGCAGATTGTTCGATATGGCCCCCAGTGCGCCTTCCGCCGTTGCGGCCAGTGAGATCGCATCATTGGCGTTGCGAATGGCCACATTCATACCCCGGGTTTGGGCATCCATGCGCTCTGCGATCGCCAAACCGGCCGCGTCGTCTTTTGCACCATTGACACGCATGCCGGACGACAGGCGCTCCATGGAAACACTCAAACTGGTTGAGGAACGCGCCAGATTACGTTGCGAATTGATTGATTGAATGTTGGTATTGATACTTGATGACATGTGATTCTCCTAAAGTTCGTTACAACCAGGCATCTCTGCCCTATTCATAGCCAACCCAAAGGTTGGTCGCCATGACCGGAGCATCCGACTAGACGCCTTCTGGTCGACGAGTCCTCAAAGCAGAACCCGTTGGATTTGTTTTCGGTCGTTAACACCTAGGACTTAAGGACTAATTGTCAAAACATTGAGAGGAGCGCTGGAAATGGCTTGGTTTTACCGGTTTTATCGGGGAACTGAAAAATTCAAGTTTCTCCACAATTTGCTGACCGTGTAGCCAAGTCGGCGAGTGAGCTGACTCCAACCGGGAATTACCCCGGGCTTAACAGCTTTAAAGGAGCTCCTTATGTCAAGTACCATCAATACCAACGTTGCATCGCTGAACGCGCAGCGCAATTTATCGACTTCGGCAACGTCACTCACCACGTCTATGCAGCGCCTGTCCTCCGGCCTGCGGGTGAACAGCGCCAAGGACGACGCCGCTGGATTGGCCATCGCCGAGCGCATGGACACGCAGACCCGCGGCATGAATGTAGCTATTCGCAACTCGAATGACGCAATTTCAATGGCACAAACCGCAGAAGGTGCATTGGGAGCCATCACCAGCAACCTGCAGCGCATGCGGGAACTTGCGGTGCAGGCAGCCAACGGCACCAATACTGCAACGGATATAGCATCCCTTGACCAAGAATACACCTTACTGAAGCAGGAAAACGACCGGGTCATTGCAGCAACGTCGTTCAACAATGTGCCCTTGCTTAGCATCGCGGTATCGGCCCAGTTTCAGGTTGGCGCAAACACCGCCGACGTGATCGTCGTCAACGCCGGCCTGGCAACGCAAACCGCCACCACACTGGGCATCAGCAACGCATCCGCATCGGCTGAGCTGGCCGTCATCGATACCGACATCAGTACGATGACCAGTATCCGCGCGACGTGGGGTGCATCGCAAAATCGGTTTGAGCAGGTTATTGCTAACCTGCGCGTTGCAGCAGAGAACTCGGCGGCGGCCCGTGGTCGCATCATGGATGCCGACTATGCAATGGAGACCGCCAACCTTTCCCGCGCAAATATTCTGCAACAGGCAGGCACGGCAATGGTGGCTCAGGCCAATCAAATGCCACAAAGCGTGCTAGCACTACTGCGGCAGTAGGCCAACGGCCCCCTTTCGCTCCGCCGTTACCGAAAGAGCCGAACCGAAACCCGATGGCAATTTCACGCATTCTTCCATAGTGCGCGCGCAGACAAATTTGTATATGCTGACACGCTCAAGTTGCAACCGCAACCGCCGACAAACAGTCCATCCACTCTACCAAAGTGGATTTGCACACACTAACCCGGAAAGCTTGCAAAGCACTGTTTCCACCTCTACTTCCTACGCTTTGTAGGAAATCTTCCTACACGGACTACGCACTTTCACTACATCCGGATTAGCCAAAGTCTGATTTAAGTTTCTGGCACTCCAGCCCAGAATTGACTCCATGGTGATTCATACGAATTGCCGCTCATACCAGGAGCCAAAAGTGACCAACGAACAACTGCTGACCGAAATCCGCGAAGCCAACATGACTTACCTGATGCTGGCCCAAAACCTCATTCGCCAGGACAAGGCCGAAGCGTTGTTTCGCCTTGGCATGTCAGAGGAGTCTGCTGATCTGATCGGCGCCCTGTCACCCGCTCAAATCATGAGGATCGCATCCAGCAACATGTTGCTGTGCCGGTTCAGGGTCGATGACGACATCGTGTGGAATCTGCTGACCAATCACTCGGTCAACAAGGTCGACAACGACGCAACAACCAAATTGCATGCAAGCATTCTGATGGCCGGGCGTTACGCCGAGGCCATGTAAAGAACCCTCAATTCAGGAGCAAACCATGGCCACAAAAAGCGTATTGAACGATTCGAAGCAAGTTGAGCGCGCCGTCTCGCTGATCAAACTGGGGGCCCGCTTGCAAGTATTGGAAAGCGAAACCGATCTGTCGTATGAACGCTTGCTCAGACTCTACAAAGAGGTCGCCGGTCGCTCTCCCAGCAAGGGTCAGTTGCCGTTCTCTACTGAGTGGTTCCTGACTTGGCAGCCCAATATTCACGCATCGCTGTTCCAGAATACTTATGAATACCTGACCAAAGTCAGTGCCATGGACGACATTGATGCCATCATGAAGGCCTACCGCCTCTATTCTGAACAGATAGCAGCCTGCGGTGTCGAGCCGCTACTCTCGGTAACCCGTGCTTGGCGCCTCGTGAAGTTCATTGACAACAACATGCTGTCAATGACCAAATGCTCAAAGTGCGGAGGGCACTTTGTCAGTGAGGCCTATGAAAACAGCCGTCACTTCGAGTGTGGCCTTTGTACCCCACCGGCCCGCGCAGGCAAGGGCGCGGCAACTGGCGGAATACTTTTGCACTAGTTGCTATCAGCAGTGTAGCGATACACCCATAAAATTCGAGGGCTATGGCTGCATTTTGCAGTGCGTATCCATCAGATAGAAACGCCAGAAAGGGCATTCTGCAACGACGCGGCGCTGGAAATGCTCTCCATTCCTCAAGCGAAGCCTGACCACGCCGATATGATAGCGACTGGCCATCAAAAGCCAATCAATTCAACCCTTGAAGCAGTCCGCTTCCCTGTCACAATGCGCCTATGTTCGTAATCGTCGGCTGGCTTGTCATTCTGGTGTGCGTCTTTGGCGTCTACATCTTTCACGGTGGCAACATCATGGTGATTCTCAAAGCACTTCCTTTTGAGCTCATCACCATTGGTGGCGCCACCATTGGCGCATTCCTGGCAAATAACCAAATGAAAGTGGTTAAGGCTACTGTAAAAGGTCTTGCGGAGTGCTTTAAAGGTAGCAAATACACAAAAGCCCGCTACATGGAATTGATGGCCTTGATGTTTGACATCCTCCAAAAGGCCCGAAAAGAAGGGCTGATGGCGATTGAAAAGGATGTCGAAGAGCCACATGAGTCAGAGCTCTTCAAAAAGTACCCCGCCGTTGGAAGCGATCACCATGTCGTGGAATTCATTACCGACTATTTGCGCATGATGGTCTCTGGAAACCTCAATGCGCATGAAATCGAGTCGTTGATGGACAACGAGATCGATACCCACCACCATGAGGCTCACGCTGCGGTAGCTGCGATTCAGCGCGTCGCAGGGGGGCTCCCAGCCTTCGGTATTGTGGCCGCCGTGCTTGGCGTGGTTAACACCATGGGGTCGGTTGGACAGCCACCCGCCGTACTCGGGGGGATGATCGGATCTGCTCTCGTCGGCACCTTTTTGGGTATTCTGCTCGCCTATGCCTTTGCAGAGCCTTTGGCTGGTGTACTGGAACAAAAAGTTGATGAAGGCGGAAAGGAATTGCAGTGCATCAAAACAACGCTACTTGCCAGCATGCAGGGCTACAACCCGTCGACCGCCATCGAGTTTGGACGAAAGGTTCTTTATTCGACGGAACGCCCGACCTTTGTTGAGTTGGAAAGCTACGTCAAGGGCAAGAAATAGGGCCATGGAAACCTAAACATGGCAGGGGACGCAAAAAAACTACAGCCCATAATCATCAAGCGGGTCAAAAAGGGTGGCCACGCCGTGCATGGGGGCGCCTGGAAGATCGCTTATGCAGACTTTGTGACTGCCATGATGGCATTCTTCCTGCTGATGTGGCTCCTGGGGAGCACATCAGAGGGTGACAAGAAAGGGATTTCCGACTACTTCCAGTCTCCAATGAAGGTTGCCATGCAAGGTGGCAGCGGAGCAGGTGCAAGTGCCAGTGTGATCAACGGTGGTGGAAGCGACCTGACCCAAAGCTCTGGCCAGGCCAAGCGCGGCGACGGTGCCGACAAGCGGGCAAAGAAGATGTCTGGCGATCAAAAGAAGTCCGAAGCCGCAAAACGTGACGCCAAAATGCTTGCCGCACTCAGCGCAAAAATAGCTGCAGCCATTTCCAGCAACCCAAAAATGGCCGAGTTCGCCTCCCAAATTCGGCTCGAAATCACTCCGGACGGCTTACAAATCCAAATCGTGGATGACCAAAAGCGCCCCATGTTCGACAGTGGCAGCGCCGCACTAAAACCCTATATGCGCGACATTTTGCGTGAAATTGGCACGGCACTCTTGGATGTGGAAAACAAGATCAGCCTGGACGGTCACACCGATCGCAGTGCCTATAGCAATGCAGGCAAGGGCTATAGCAACTGGGAGCTGTCCGCTGATCGAGCCAATGCGTCGCGCCGGGAGCTTGCCAACGCCGGCATGCCCGAAGACAAGCTCGCCCGTGTGGTTGGCATGGCGTCCAGCCTGCTTCTGGATCCGGCCGACCCCTTGAGCCCCAGCAATCGACGCATCAGCATTCTGGTCATGACGAAGGACGCCGAAGAAAGACTCTTGGGTGGTGAACGGGTACCCGTGGAGTTGGACGGTGATACGGAAACAACTCAGGCCGCCACAGTTGCGCAACCAGCGCGTTGATTCCATGCAAAATTCGGTGATACTTAGCAATATGCAAAAATCACCCGGGAAAGGGTAACCCATGTCAAAAGAACTGCGATTTTTAGTCGTCGATGACTTCTCCACCATGCGTCGAATCGTGCGAAATCTGCTCAAAGAGAGTGGGTTTGTTGACGCAGACGAGGCGGAAGATGGCGTAGTGGCACTGCAAAAGCTTCGCAGCTCCAATTTCGATTTCGTGGTCAGCGACATCAACATGCCCAATATGAACGGGTTTCAGTTGCTGGGCGAAATCAAGAAGGATGAGAAGCTGAAGCACCTCCCCGTACTGATGGTGACCGCTGAGGCCCGCAAAGAAGACATTGTTCTGGCGGCACAGCAAGGCGCCGCTGGCTACATTGTCAAGCCGTTCACCAAGGCAACTCTGGAAGACAAGGTCAATCACATCCTTACCAAGATGGGGTTGAAATAGGCGAATGGATCGACGGCTATCCATCCGATAGCCTGCCTGGCGCGCTGGGCCACTAACTCCAAGCAATAAAGGGGCACATCTGCCCGCTTATCGACCTTTAGTTTTAAGGGTCACTTACGACAATGGTGGCAACTACAGAGCCCCACCATGGAACCAGGCAGTCAAGACCGCAACCTACCCGCCTCGGAGCGCAAACTCAAAAAGGCGCGGGATGACGGTCAAGTTAGTCGCTCAGAAGACCTAACGCACCTTGCTGTGCTGGGCGCAGGCGCTATCAGCGTTCTGGTGTTAGCTCCCATTCTGTTTGATCGATTGCAGCACAGCATGGGCCATCAGCTGTCATTTGACGCAATCGCCGTCATGCAGACCGGCAGCATGGTGCAGCGCCTGGCTGATGCAACCAGTATCGGCATCGCTGGTTGCGCTGCATTCGCGGCAATCATTACTGCAGCCACAGTCGTTGCAGCTGTTGCATCCGGGGGCTGGGTCAATAGCCTCAAGCCCATCATGCCGGACTTCAGTCGCATCAACCCGTTGAGCGGTTTCGGCAATCTATTTACCAAGAAGAAGGTCCTGTCAGTGGTCAAAATGGCTCTCGCGACAGGCGTGCTATTTGCCATAGCGGCGACATTCTTGGGCTCCGGCATGCAGACCATATCGTCTCTCGTACTGCAGCCTTCCATTTCGGCCATACGGCATCTGACGGAATGGCTTACCAGTGGCATGGGGCTATTGCTTCTGGTCGTTCTGATGGCAGCGTTGATCGACGTTCCTTTGCAAACGTTTTTGCACAAGGACGAGATGAAGATGTCTCACCAAGAGGTAAAACAGGAAGGTAAAGAGTCCGACGGCAACCCCCAGATCAAGGCCAAGATTCGCCAAAGACAACGTGAAATGGCACAGAAGAACAGCGTGAATGCGGTACCCAAGGCCGATTTCGTCGTCATGAATCCAACCCATTTTGCCGTCGCCATACGCTATGACGAAAAGACCATGGGAGCACCACAAGTCATATCCAAGGGCGCAGATTTGATGGCCATGAAGATTCGCGACGTCGCCAAACACCACGCCATTCCCGTCCTGCAGTCGCCCATGCTGGCTCGTGCACTTTACGCCAACTCAGAACTGGATCAGGACATACCATCCAGTCTGTATACCGCGGTGGCACAGGTCTTGGCCTATGTCTACAAGCTGCGCGCAGCAATGCGCGGGGACGGGCCCATGCCTGGAGAACTAAACCACCCCTTTGTTCCTGCTGAACTTGATCCTCTCGCAAAAACCATCAGGATGGCCCACGCATGACCACGTCGCTCAAATCCTTGCAACAGTGGTTCGGCACAAACACCACCCTGATCCAGGGCGCTTCGGCGCCCATGCTGGTTGTCGCCATCCTCGCCATGATGGTGCTGCCTTTGCCGCCACTGTTGCTAGACGCATTCTTCACCATCAACATTGCGGTCGCACTGATGGTCATGATGGTGGCCGCCTACATGATCCGACCGCTGGACTTTGCCGCGTTTCCGTCAGTTCTGCTGCTGACAACCCTCATGCGCTTGTCGCTCAACGTCGCATCAACCCGTGTGGTATTGCTGGAGGGCCATACTGGCCCCGGAGCGGCGGGTGCCGTCATTGAGGCATTTGGACACTTCCTGATCGGCGGTAACTTTGCGGTCGGACTGATCGTTTTCGCCATCTTGGTGGTGATCAACTTTGTCGTCGTGACCAAGGGTTCTGAACGCATTGCGGAGGTCTCCGCGCGCTTCACCTTGGACGCCATGCCCGGCAAACAAATGGCTGTGGATGCAGACTTGAATGCAGGCCTGATTGATGAAAAGGAAGCCAAACGCCGTCGAGCCGAAGTCGGAGAAGAAGCTGAATTTTTCGGATCGATGGACGGTGCATCCAAGTTTGTGCGGGGCGATGCCGTTGCAGGCATATTGATTTTGTTGATCAATATTTTTGGCGGCTTTGCCATCGGTATCCTGCAACATGATTTGACTGCTTCGCAAGCCGCCAACACCTACATTCTGCTGGCCGTTGGCGATGCCCTCGTCGCACAAATTCCAGGACTCCTGATTTCCGTGGCCGCAGCCATGGTGGTGTCACGGGTTGGCAAGGAGCACGACATCGGTAAGCAGATTGTCGGCCAGATGTTTGTCTCTCCTAAGGTCCTGGGAATCACCGCGGTCATCATGTTCATCTTGGGCGTCATTCCCAATATGCCGCACTTCGTATTTTTGACCATCGCATCGATCCTGGCCTACGGCGCATGGGTATTGGCCCACAAGCCCCCACCCGTTGATCCACAAACGCTGGTCGCTCCCGTTGCGACCGACGGAGAAGCATCGTGGGACGACCTCCAACCGGTTGACCAACTGGGCCTGGAGCTGGGGTACCGACTCATTGCGCTGGTCGACAAGACCCGCCAGGGTGATTTGCTGACACGCATCAAAGGGGTACGGCGCAAGTTTGCACAAGAAGTCGGATTCCTGCCGCCACCAGTTCATGTGCGCGACAACCTGGAACTCAAGCCCAGCGCTTACCGCATCACCCTGCGTGGCGTCATTGTTGGTGAAGGCGAAGCGTTCCCGGGCATGTATCTCGCGATCAATCCCGGCGGCATCACCACTCCGCTGATTGGCACAGCAACCACCGACCCTGCGTTTGGGCTCCCTGCTCACTGGATTGACGAACAACAAAAGGAAACGGCGCAAATGGTCGGGTTTACCGTTGTTGATTCAGAGACTGTCATGGCCACCCATTTGTCACACTTGATGCAGGTCCAAGCATCCAAATTGCTGAGTCGGACAGAGACCCAACAACTGGTGGAACACGTTGCCAAACTGGCTCCCAAACTGATTGAAGAAGTGGTTCCTAAAATGGTTTCCATTGCCGTTTTCCAGAAAGTGCTGCAGCTGCTGCTGGATGAGTCGGTTCACATCCGCGATATCCGCACCATCATCGAATCGATCGCCGAACACGCAGGCTCTACGCTCGACCCCGCTGAATTGGCACGCAGGGTTCGTGTCGCCCTCTCACCCGCCATCGTGCAACAAATCTACGGGCCGACTCGCGAGTTGAACGTGATTGCCATTGACCCAGGCCTTGAGCGCCTGTTGGTTCAAGCATTGGGCAGTACTTCCGGGCCTGCTTTGGACCCTGGCGTTGCCGAGATGCTGACACGTAGCGCCGCCGAAACAGCCATGAAGCAGGAAGAAGTCGGCGTGCCTGCTTGCCTGCTGGTTCCAGACCAAATTCGCAGCGCCATTGCACGTCTCGTGCGCCGCGTCGCGCCTCGCCTGCAAGTGCTTGCTCATAGTGAAATTCCTGAAACCCACACCATCCGCATCGGTCCGATCCTCAGAGGCGCATCATCATGAACATCCAACGCTTTACCGCACCCACGTCTCGTGAAGCCCTCGCCAAGGCACGCATGACGTTTGGGGAGAGCACGCTGATCCTGTCCAATCGGCCCACCGAAAATGGCGTAGAGGTCGTCGCCACCGCCGAAGACACGCTGGCCGCCCTTGACAAAATGCAAAGCAGCCCGATTCAGAAGCCAGCTGGCAATGGTCCAATCCGCAAACCAAGCCCTACCTACCAAGACGCATCCACGAAAGTGGAAGACGACGCCGCTCAGTTGGCGATGAGCACGCTGTCGTTTCAAGACTATGTGCGCGAACGCATGTTGCGCAAACGGCACGAAACGACCGCAGAACAAACCACTGAGCACGCATCCCAGGACCTGCTATCGGAGCGCGCACGCAGCCAGTCGTCAGACCGACAATTGGTGAAAAAAGAAGCGCTAACAGTGAAGGCCGAGCCACCCCGCAAGGCACAACCGGCGCAATTGTCTGCGCTCCCGCTTCCCCAGGGCATCGTCGATGAGCTGCACGCCATGAGGGAAATGATGGAGGACCGGTTCAACACGCTGGCATGGCTGGGGCAGGCCCGACAGAACCCGATCCAGGCCAACCTGATGCTCAAGCTCATTCGCTCGGGCTACTCTCCCAATCTCTCTCGAACCATTCTGGAGAGAATGCCTGAGGAAATGAACGCGGCGGAATCCGTCCACTGGGTCATGGACGTACTGGAACGCAATCTCAAGACTGACGCCGAAGGCCCCCTCCTTCAGGAAGAAGGGGGCGTGTTTGCCCTGATTGGCGCCACCGGCGTCGGCAAGACCACAACTACAGCCAAGCTCGCAGGACTGTGCGCTAGAACGCATGGTGTTGGCAGCGTCGGACTGATCACTTTGGACACCTACCGAATTGGCGCGCACGAGCAGTTGCGGGCCTACGGCAAGATGCTTGGCGTCGTGGCGCATCTGGCGCACGATCGCGTCGCATTACAAGACTTGCTGGGTCTGCTGTCCAACAAAAAGATGGTTCTGATCGACACGACGGGCCTGGCCCCGAGAGATCCGCGCAAACGCGAATTGATGGAGCTGCTCGACTTGCCCAACGTGAAGCGGCTCCTGGTATTGAACGCCGGAAGCCATGGAGACACACTGGACGAAACAGTCTCGGCATTCAAGTCGGCCGGCCCGCAACACACCATTCTGTCCAAAACCGACGAGACGGTGAAACTAGGGCCGGCAATTGATGCCGCGATTCGGAACCAGCTGGTTCTTCGGGGAATTACTACGGGTCAAAGGGTACCCGAGGATTGGGAAACTGCCAACGCGTCGAAACTGGTGCGCACATCCATGCGAACGGCTGGCATTTCCGCCTTTGATCCCAAGGTCAGCGATCTGGGTTTTTACTTCGGCCAGCCGACGAGCCAAACCTCGGTCAAGGGGCGCCTGGATGCTTGAACAATTCACCAATCAAGCCTCGGGACTCCTGGGACTATGTTCCCAGTCGGGACCTCGCATGATCGCCGTCGTTCACCATGGTGACGAACAGGCGGAATTGCCAATGTTGTGGCAGCTTTGTCTGACGCTTGTGAATTTTGGCTATTCCGTCACCGTATTGGACGCAACCACTGAAGAGTCAACCGCAAATCCGGGCCTGGACCAGCTTCTGGAGGACTCTCACTGGCATGGTGACGACACCCCTGATGCCCCCGCTTGGGCCGTCCTGCCTTCTGCAAAAGGGGTTGAAAGGCTGTGCTCCACACCCGCTGGTGGTTATCCAAATCTTCACCAACTGGGTCGTCTATTGCCAAGTGATGGCATCATCATCCTCTACTGCAGGGTTGAATCCATGATTGCGCTGATCAGCGAGCGCCTACTCGAGCCTTTGCTCGCCGTGTCGCCAGCAAGGACATCCTTGTTGACCAGCTACATTGCGCTCAAACGATTGTTGATAACTGGCAATCTTAAGCCTACCATCGTCAATATGATTCAGGATCAGGACCTCTCCTCGCCAAGCGTTGCCCAACCCGTATCCGCGGGTTTGAGCGAATGTGCCAAGAGATTTCTCAATTTTGATGCCGCGACGTTTGACATCACGGAACAGCACGGTGAAGCCCATCCCAATGGGGACATTCAGCGATTGGCTCTGCGAATGCTTGAGCGTTCGGCTCCGCTGAGTGCAAAATATGTACCGATGGGTCGCGCTCCCCTGGCGGTGCCTTCTGGCCATTCAGGTCAATTCGCAAGGAGTCATTGATGTACACCGTGAAGGGCCAGTTGGATCGCTCTGCGCTTATCAAGCAATACCAGCCCCTGGTCCGCAAATTAGCCCATTACATGATGGCAAAACTCCCTCCCAGCGTGGAGGTGGACGACCTGATTCAGGTCGGTCTGATTGGGTTGGCCGATGCACTGTCGCGCTACGAAGCATCCCAAGGCGTCCAGTTCGAGACCTTTGCCACCCAACGCATTCGGGGCGCCATGCTGGATGAACTCCGCGGGAATGACTGGATGTCGCGTGGATCCCGCAAGAGCCAAAAGGAAATTGAATCGACCATGCGGCGCCTGGAACATCGACTGGGCCGCAGTCCCATTGAGTCAGAGATTGCCGCAGAAATGGGCCTGAGCCTGCCTGACTACCAAAGCCTGCTGGGCAAGGTACGTGGGACACAACTGGTGTACCTTGAAGACATGGCGCGCAGCAGTGAAGACGACGACAATTTCTTGGATCGCCATGTGGCCGACACCGATGCTGACCCCATGAATATGCTGCGGGACCATCGGCTGCGCGAGTCGCTGGTGGCTGCGATCAAGGGTCTCCCTGACCGTGAACAATACATCATGAGCATGTACTACGAACAGGACATGAACCTCAAGGAGATAGCTGCAGTACTGGACGTCACCGAGTCACGGGTCTGTCAGTTGCACAGCCAGTCCATTGCCCGCTTGCGGGCAAAAATGCGTTCGCATTGATCGCTCTTAGCAACCGCAGACAAGGACCGCTAAGCGAATGACTCAGGCCGAGAGAAACGAAAAAGAACCCGACTGACGCACGGGACTGCCGTAAGCCCCTCCTGTTGCATAGGTCGCCTTGTCTCGGGTCGCAGGAAGCACGATTTCCAGTCCACGCTCGGTGTATGCCAACTGGCGCAATAGTCCTTCACGCAGCATTGCGATCCCTGAGGCTATTGCCTTGACTTTTTGTGTTCGACTGGGAATGTCCAGCTGGCCCAGTCCGGCTTCTCCAGCCATTTGACTGAACTCGACGGTTAGCCGCTGAAGCGCCGAGCCACCGACCTGCAGTTCGGCCACGTTGCCACTCAGCAGACTTGCCTGCAACGCGTGGCATTGCGATTCAAGCTGTTCGAGTTGGATGTCCAGATGAGAAATTGACATATCAGGGCCTTCGCAAAAATGGAGCTGCGCGGCCCAATACCACCCTCAGCGGGTTGTTCGATTGAGCATTTCCTGCGCATTGGACAAGAGTTTGTCGGCAATAGCTTCGGGATTGACTACATAGGAGCCATCCTCGATTGCCGAACGCACGGCAGCGACCTTTTGGGTGTCGATGTCTGCCGCTTCGCCCCGGCCAGCCCTCTCCAACCCCCTGGCCAACGTAGAGACGGTTACCGCCACTCCAGCGGCGCGCGTGCCTTGCGCGGCGTTCGTCGAGGCCGCTGTACTCGCATTGGCTCCCTGCGCTGCTTTTTGGGCTGCTGCAGCATTGCCGTTGTGGACTTGAATCGAATTGTCTGACGGTTGACCGATTTTCATGGGGTTCTCCAAAACCACAATATGTGTAGCCTCGTGCGTATCTTATCGGCCGCATCATGACTGACTTTAGAGAAATTTGCACTGGATTTCGGGTGTAATTGTTGGCTACAAGTCAATTTTTACTGTCTTTGTATCCAGCACAACGCCCGCCGACACCCGGCCGTTCTCCATTCGCACTCTGGCGATCTGCCCCACAACCCCGGCAGAAAGTGCCTGCGCATCGGAGGAAACCTGAAACCCCGGGCCTTGCGCAACCACGCGAATCTGTGCGCCGGCCTGAAATACTTGTGCAGGCCTGACCATACTCTGGCGCAGCGTCTGACCCATCGTCAATTGGCGGGTCGCAATCTGACCGACCCACAACGCCCGGTCCCGGATGACCGGACTAGACTCTTCCGCCCAGTTCACCTCTGCCTCCACAACATCGTCCTGTGTAAGCGCCGAGCCGGCAGCCACAGTCCCCTTGATTACCCAGGCATTGCCAAAGGCATTGACCGTGACTGGCAGCGAAACATTCCAGCGGCTTTGTCCATCGACACAGCGCAGACCTACCCGCGTGCGCCCCCATAGCTTAGAGCCGGGCGGTAGATAGGGTTCAACATTTCCACACGGCGCCAACTTCAATCGACTGTCCAGGCTTCCAACCTTGACATCCAGCCGTAGCCCGCTGGTCCCAACAGGCTGCGAGGCACTAGTCGCGTCACGCAGCCAGTCCTGCGCGATGACCTGAAAATCTGGCCCTACCGCCACTTGTGCTTGTGCCAGACCACATGACAGGATGATGCCGAGCGAGCACACTGCTCCAAAAAGCGACAGTGCCACTCTTGATGGATGAAATGCTCTATCCATGACACAACTCCTACAGTCCAGACAACCGATAGCACCAAGGCGGACCGTAGCCTTGGGCCTGACAACTATAGACAGCCGCTCTGGTTCAAAACCTTGCAATTACACGGCTTTACCCCCCGTATTCCTTCGCTAAAAAATTAAAGGTTTTCCCATAATTGCCACACGCCGAACAACCTGGTTCTTCCAGGAGGTTCTCAAACCCATTTGGAGGTGATCAATGCTTGCCAATCTAACCAGCTCACTGGACTTCCACTCCAAAGCGCTGGTCCTGCGCGCGGAACGCCAGCGGGTGATTGCCAGCAACATCGCCAATGCAGATACGCCCGGTTACGCGGGACGCGACGTCAACTTTAAAGACGCCATGGGCGCCGCTACCGGATCAAGTACGCAATTGCGGTCTTTGACGCCAGCTACGCAGTCCGACAGCACCAGCCATGCGCGCCACATTGCGCTGCAGGCCAGTACGGCCAGTCTGGGTTCTTCTGCTCTTAGCTACACCACGCAAACCCAGCCCGCCATGGATGGCAACAGCGTGGACATGGACCGCGAGCGCGCCAATTTTGTCGACAACTCGGTCCGGTACGAAGCCACCCTTCGCTTCATTAACGGCCAATCCAAGACGCTCTTGAGCGCCATACAGGGCCAGTAACGCTGAAACGAACCGTAGCGGAGCAACACCATGTCCATGTTTTCCATCTTCAATGTGTCCGGCAGCGCGATCAGTGCGCAGTCGCAACGCCTCAACGTCGTGGCCAGCAATCTGGCGAATGCCGACGCGGTGGCGGGGCCGGATGGGCAGGGCTACAAAAGTCGGCAGGTGGTTTTTGAGACTGCGCCCATGGGCTCCGAGGCGTCTTCGGGTGTGCGAGTCAATGGTATCCGAGAAAGCAACGAGCCGTTGCGCAGGGTGCACAACCCATCGCACCCGTCGGCTGACGCCGACGGCTATGTGACCCAATCCAATGTCAATCCTGTCGAAGAGATGGTGAACATGATCTCCGCATCGCGCTCGTACCAGAACAACGTTGAGGTGATGAACACCGCCAAGACGCTGCTGCTGAAAACCCTGCAAATGGGTCAATAAACCAATCGGAGTCCAGCATGGTAGCCACCGTCAACACCACCAGCAGTACCGCGGCAAGTAGCAGTTCAAGCACATCACTGAAATCTGCGGGCCAGACGACAGCCGATGCACAGCAAGACCGGTTTCTAAAGCTTCTGGTCGCCCAACTGAACAACCAAGACCCCATGAACCCCATGGACAACGCCCAGATGACCAGCCAGATGGCGCAAATCAACACCGTTTCTGGCATTCAGCAACTCAACGAAACGATGAAGTCCATGGCCGGCCAGTTCACCTCCATGCAAGTGATGCAAGGCGCGGGAATGATCGGGCACGGCGTAATGCTGGAGAGCAATACCCTGTCCATAGATGCAGGTAAGGCGCGGGGAGCGATCGACCTGCAAGGCGATGCGTCGAATGTGAGCGTTCAAATCCTGAGTCCTGGTGGGCAATTGCTGGACACCATCAATCTGGGAGCGCAGTCCGCGGGCCAACACACATTCGAATGGGACGCATCCGGTTATACGGAACAGGCCAGCCCCATGTTCAAAGTGGTCGCAACCAGCGGCAAACAGGCTGTGACATCCACCGCGCTGGCACAAGACACGATCACATCCATTGGCACCAATGGCGGCACCATGACTGTGACGCTCAAAGGCCGCGCGGCCGTCGCCTACGACGCCATCAAAGCCATTTTGTAAGCCATATCCGGCACCACGACCATCGCGTTAACTGAAGGAATACACCATGAGCTTCCAAACTGGCCTCTCCGGCTTGAATGCATCCGCCAAGAACCTTGACGTCATTGGCAACAACATCGCCAACTCCAATACCGTCGGAGCCAAGGCATCTCGCACTGAATTCGCTGCGGTCGTGGCGTCTGCCATTGGCCCCAGCGGGGGCGGAGGTGCTTCAGGCGGAGGCATTGGCGTCGAAGTAGCGACCGTGTCGCAGCAGTTTTCCCAAGGAACGATCAACATCACTGGCAACAACCTGGACTGCGCCGTCAACGGTGGTGGCTTCTTTGAGTTGACACTGAAAGACGGAAGCGCAGCCTACACCCGTGACGGCCAGTTCAAATTGGACTCCAAAGGGAACCTGATCACCAACTCGGGCGCCAACGTCATGGGCTTTACGACCGATGTTCTGGGCAACACCACCAGCACATCTATTACCCCACTGGTCGTTCCGACCGGTGCTCCGATTGCTGCCAAGGCCACCAGCGCCATCACCGCCCAGTTCAATCTGGACGCCCGCGCCGTCATTGCGGCCAGCGCCGTGCCACCCACGCCGTACACCACCTATGGCACGACGATGAACGGCTTCGACCCGCAAGGCGTGCCAATTCCAATCAAGATGTACTTCATCAAAACGGCCGCAGACGCTTGGGATGTGTATGACGGCGACCCGGCAGGTGTACCGATCCCCGGCGCCAACCTTGGTGCCCTGACGTTTGACAATGCGGGCAACATCCTGACGCCTGTCGCTCCGTTGAATGTGACACTCACGTCCACCAATCCCAATATCGCCCCATTTGTAGTAACACTGGACGTTAGCAAAGCCACCCAGTATGGCACCGCGTTTGCCGTGTCAGACCTCACTCAGGATGGCTACACAGCCGGGACGTTGACTGGAATATCCATCAGCGAGCAGGGCGTCATCACCACCCGGTATTCGAATGGACAGAGCCAGGCCACGGGTCAAATTGCGCTGGCGGATTTTCGAAATGTGCAAGGCTTGAAACCAGTCGGCCAAGGCAACTGGGTTGAATCCACATCGTCAGGCCAACCCATTCAGGGTTCTCCTGGTCAGGGCAACTTCGGCACCATCAACTCCGGCTCCCTGGAAGCATCCAACATTGACCTGACCGCCGAACTGGTGGCCATGATGACCGCACAACGCGACTACCAGGCCAACGCGCAGACCATCAAGACCCAGGATACGGTTCTGCAGACCCTGGTCAACCTGCGCTAAGCGAAAAACAACGGAGCTGAAACACCATGGACCGCCTCATTTACACCGCGATGTCGGGCGCCAATGCGGCTGCGAGTCGCCAGGCCGTCCTGTCGAACAATCTGGCCAACGCCTCGACCAACGGGTTTCGCGCCGAAATGTCGACCTATCGTGCCGTACCTTTGCAGGGCGAGGGCGCGACCACGCGTGTCTTTGCCGTGGAGGCAACCGCTGGCTACCTGGACCGGCCCGGCCCCGCTCAACGGACCGACCGCAGCATGGATGTGATGGCCAACGGAAACACCTGGTTTGCCGTGCAGGCGCTGGACGGCACCGAAGCCTATAGCCGCAACGGCCACCTTGAAGTGTCCACCGACGGAACCATCGTCTCGGGTGGCGGTCTTCCGGTTCTCTCCAATGGCGGCGCACCCATGACGGCGCCCGCCGGTGCCACGCTTTCCATCGGCGGCGACGGCACCATCAGCGCCAAGGTCGGCAACCAGCCTGCCAACAGTATCGGACGCCTGAAGATGGTCACTCCCAATGGCGAAGACCCGCTCAAACGCGGCGCCGACGGGCTGTTCCGCGCCAACTCTGGCGATCCGCTTCCCAATGATGAAAACGCCAAGCTGCAAGCCGGTGTACTGGAAGGATCCAACGTCAATCCCATCGAAACCATGGTTGGCATGATCCAGACCGCCCGGCAGTTCGAAACCCAGATGCGCCTGTTGCAAACCGCCGAATCCAACGACAGGTCCGCCGGACAGTTACTGGGCCTGCAAGGTTGAAAGAGGCCTCGCCCCAGGTCAAAACAATTAAGGAAACGACATGATCAACTCACTCTGGATATCCAAGACCGGCATGGAAGCCCAGCAAATGCAGCTGGATGTCATTTCCAACAACCTGGCCAACGTGTCAACCAACGGCTTCAAGAAGTCACATGCGGTCTTTGAAGACCTGATGTACCAGAATTTGCGCCAGGTCGGCTCCAGCACCTCCGAGCAGTCCACGCTGCCCACGGGTCTTCAAGTGGGACTGGGCGTCCGCGCGGTCGCAACCAGTCGCAGCTTTGCCCAGGGCAATTTACAGCAAACCAGCAATAACCTGGATATCGCCGTGCAAGGCAACGGGTTCTTTCAGCTCACCATGCCCGATGGCACGATCGGCTATACCCGCGACGGCGCGTTCCAGATCGACAACCAGGGGCGCATGGTCAACTCGGGTGGTCTGCCGCTGGCCGGCAGCATCACGGTACCCGCCAATGCGACGGGGGTCAGCGTAGCCGCAGATGGCACGGTCTCGGCAACCATTCCCGGAACCACTGCTCCCCAGACCATTGGCACCATCGCACTGGCCAGTTTTGTGAATCCGCCCGGGCTGGAGCCCAAGGGGCAGAACATCTATGCGGAGAGCGCCGCGTCGGGACAGCCCAATGTCGGCACCGCCGGCGCCAACGGCCTGGGCACCCTGATGCAGGGCTTTGTCGAAACCTCCAACGTCAATGTCGTGCAGGAACTTGTCACCATGATCCAGACCCAGCGTGCCTATGAGATGAACTCCAAAGCCATTCAAACATCTGACCAGATGCTCCAGAAGCTCGGTCAGTTATGAGGTGTGCTATGAACTTAGTAGCTGCACACTCAATTAGAACGAGGGCTAGAGGCAGTTTTTCTATTGGACTCTTGGCCATGCTGGTGCTGACAGGCTGCCAGCAGATACCCCAGAAGGTCGTAGTTGACTTTGCAGAACCCAAAGTGAGCCAGGCGCCACTGCCCACACCCGTGGCGGCAAGACCTGCTACCGGAAGCCTGTTCCAGACGGTCGGCTACCGGCCCGCCTTCGAGGATCGCCGAGCCCGCGCAGTGGGCGACACGGTCACCATCCAGATCGTTGAAAACGTCACCGCCAGCCAAAAATCGACTTCAACCGTCAATCGCGCCAGCTCGATTGATTCCAACGTGACCGCCCTGCCCTTCAACACAGCAGCGGGTCTGGGCAAGCTGGGCATAGGCGCCAGCACCAACAACGCCTTCTCCGGTAAAGGCGGCACCGAAAGCGCCAACACCTTTGCGGGCTCCATCACGGCCACAGTCATTGAGGTCATGCCCAATGGTCACCTGGTCGTGGCAGGCGAAAAGCAGATCGGCGTCAACCAGAATGTAGACGTTTTGCGCTTCTCGGGCACCGTCGATCCACGTTTGGTGCAGCCGGGCAGCATTGTGAGCTCCACCCAGGTCGCCAACGTTCGGGTCGAATCGCGCGGACGCGGCGCGCAAGGCGAAGCACAAACAGTTGGCTGGATATCCCGGTTCTTTTTAAGCTTTCAGCCTTTCTAAAGTTATCCAGAATAGTGCCGAGGGGTAACAGATCCACCCGGATCGACCCGCTAACCGACTCCGCACATGACACCCTGGACCCATCTGGCAAAAAACCGCAGCTTCAAGCTGCTGGGCCACCTGTGTCTGGTCGTCTGCCTGGGCGCCAGCAGTCTGGCCCACGCCATGCGTATCAAAGAAGTGGCAACCATCGAGGGTGTGCGTAGCAACCAGTTAACCGGTTTTGGCCTTGTCGTGGGCCTGGACGGCACCGGGGACCAGACCACGCAGATGCCCTACACCACCCAGGGCTTGAGCAACTACCTGCAGCAGTTGGGCATCACACTGACATCGACCACCCTGGCCCAACTGCAGATGAAAAACGTGGCGGCCGTGCTGGTCACCGCCCAGTTGCCGGCGTTCGCTCGCCCCGGGCAATTGCTGGACGTCAATGTGTCTTCCGTCGGCAACTCCAAGTCACTCAAAGGCGGGACTCTGATTGCATCCCCTCTCAAAGGCGCCGATGGCGAAATCTATGCATTGGCACAAGGCAACCTGATTGTGGCCGGCGCGGGTGCCGCCGCCGGGGGCAGCAAAGTACAGGTCAACCATCTGAGCGCCGGGCGCATTCCCGATGGAGCACAGGTCGAACGGGTAGTGCCCACTGCGCTACAGGAGGGCCCCACGGTCAACCTCAGTCTGAATGCCTCGGATTTCCAGACTGCCCGCAAGGTGGCGACCGCCATCAACAACCAGTTCGGCGAAGGCGTGGCGCAGGCGCTGGATGGTCGCACCATCCAGGTCAAGGCGCCCATGAATGCCAATGATCGCGTCAGCTTCCTGGCCGAAATGGAAGAATTGCCGGTCCAGAGTTCGATTGCAGCAGCCAAGGTAATCATCAACGCCCGCACCGGCTCTATCGTGCTCAACCAGGCCGTCTCACTGGGCGCCTGCGCCATTGCCCACGGCAACCTGTCCATCAGCATCAGCTCCACACCCGTCATCAGCCAGCCCAATGCAATGTCCACCGGCGGCCAGACCGTGGTGGCGGAAAAGGCCAACATCGAGATCAAACAGGAAGCGGGCAAGCTCATTCAATTGCCTGCGGCGGCCCAATTGACCGACGTCGTCAAAGCGCTCAACTCCCTGGGGGCTACACCCCAGGATCTACTGGCCATTTTGCAGGCCATCAAGTCTGCCGGCGCATTGAACGCGGAGCTGGAGGTCATTTGACATGAGCTACGGATCCATCTCCAATGCCCAGGCACTCGCAGCAGATGCCCAGTCATTGGGCAACCTGAAAATGGAAGCCGGCAAGAACAGCCCGGCCGCCATCAAGGAGACTGCCAAACAGTTTGAATCCCTGTTCATGCGCGAGTTGATGAAAAGCATGCGCGAAGCCACCATGAAATCCGGCCTGCTGGACAGCGCCGGTGGCGACCTGGGCACCGATCTGCTGGACCAGCAGTTTGCCGTGCAAATGTCTGGCCAGCCTGGCGGCTTGTCGGACATGATTGCACTGCAACTCACCCGCCAAATGGCAGGAGCAACCAAAGAATCTGGATCCGCCACGGCGGGATCAACCGGTGCGCAAAGCACTACAGGCAAACTGGGCAAACTGTCGGTCGGTGAAACAGCGCCATCAACGATCAGCAAAGCCACCCGCACCCCGACCGAAAACCAATCGAGTTTTGTGAAGAAACATTCCCAGATCGCCAGCGAGATTGAAAAGGCCACCGGCATCCCGGCCGGCTTCATGCTTGGCCAGGCGGGGCATGAAACGGGATGGGGCAAGCACGAGATCAAGGTCAAGGGCGGCAATGCGTCTCATAACCTGTTTGGCATTAAAGCGGGCGCCAGTTGGACCGGCAAGGTAGCCGAGGTCACCACCACAGAGTTTGTAGACGGATCACCCCAGAAGCGGGTGGCGCGCTTCAGAGCCTATGACTCCTATGCCGACGCCTTCAAGGACTATGCACGCTTGATCTCCGAGAGCCCGCGATACGCCAAGGCCCGCGCGCAGACGGGTTCGGCCCAGGCCTTCGCCAGTGGTTTGCAAAAGGCGGGTTACGCAACCGACCCAGAGTACGCGGCCAAGCTCAGCCGCGCCATCAACACCACGCTGCAAATCCGGCGCGCACAGGCTTAAAGCAAGACCACCATGGGCAGCTTACTTAACGTTGGGGCACGGGCGCTGCAAGCCAACCAGATCGCGCTGCAAACCGCTGGCAACAACATCGCCAATGTCAATGTCGCAGGTTACTCGCGGCAAAAGGTCGTACTGGAAACCGTTCCCGGTCAGTTTTCCAGCGCCGGCTATATCGGCCAGGGCGTCAACGTCCAGACCATTCAGCGCAATTTCAGCGAATTTCTGACCCGCCAATCCACCTTGGCCTCGTCCACCCAGTCGGCCGACGCGACACGCGTGGACAAACTGCGGCAGCTGGAAGCGGTGTTCGGCGGCGGCGCACAGGGTCTGGGCGCCTCCATCAGCGACATGCTCAACGCGTTTTCCGACGTTGCCAATGCGCCCACCGATATGACCGCGCGTACCGTGGTGTTGACTCGCATTGACGAAACTGCCGCACGCATGCGCGCGACCTCCCAGCAACTCGACGACTTGCAAACCGGGGTTGCCCAGGAACTGTCACAGAAGGTGACCACCATCAATAGCCTGGCCAGCAGCATTGCGGCGGTGAATGAACAGATCTCGCGCACCCAAGGCTCAGGGCAACCCCCGAACGACTTGCTGGACCGGCGTGACCAGTTGATCAAGGAGCTCAACCAGTACGTGCAGACTTCCTCCGTCATGGCCGACGATGGCACGGTCGGTCTCTATATTGGCGGCAGCCAGGAACTGGTGCTGGGCAACACCGCGTCCAAGGTGGCCATCGTCAGCGACGATTTCGGCGACTCGCGTAGCAGCAAACTGGCCGTCCTGCGCGCAGGCACGCCACTGAAACTGGACGAAAACATGCTCGGCGGCGGCGAAGTGTCCGGGCTACTGCGGTTTCAGAACAGCGACCTGAACGAAGCCCGCAACCTGCTGGGGCGCCTGACGCTGGCCACCACGACGGCCATGAATGACCAGCACAAGCTGGGACTGGATCTGGATGGCAATGTGGGCGGCAACCTGTTCAGCCCCACGGTCATGGGCGCCAGCAATGTGTTTGAGCCCAAGGCACCTGCGGTGCTCAACACGGGCGGCATGACCGGTGCCAATATGCTCACGTTGGGCGTATCCGACGCCACCAAGCTGGTGGCTTCCGACTACGAAATGCAATTCACCGGCGCCGGCACATTCACCATTACCCGGCGCTCGGACGGTGCGACGTTCACCGACGCACAGGTCCCCCCATCGGCATCTGCCGCCCCGGACGTGATCGCTGAAATTGATGGCCTGCAAATCCACAACCCGGGTTTCGCGGCGGCCGCTCCTGGCGACCGCTTCCTGTTCAAGCCCTTCAGTACCTCGGCCAGCAACGTCACCAGCGTGTTCTCGACGCCACGCGCCCTGGCCGTGGCCAGCCCCGTGTCGGCCACCATGGGTTCGGCCAACACCGGCAGCCTGCAACAGGTTTCGGTCAGTGCACGCAGCAACCCTCTGGCACCTGCGGCATTGGGCGTGGTACTGACCTTTACCGGGGCCAACAGTTACACCCGCAGCGACCAGGGCGCGACGGTTTTTACCTACACCCCTGGCCAGGCCATTGAGTACACCGTAGCCGGTCTTCCTCTGACAGACTGGTCACTGACCCTGCAAGGCACACCCAAAGCCGGGGACACCTTGACCGTCAACGCCAATCTCTACCCGACCCTGTCGGCCGGCAACGCGGGGGCCATGATGAACCTGCGTGACGTCGCCATGTTTGACGGCGCCGCACTGACCGATGGCTACGCCGGGCTGATCTCGCAAATTGGCATCCGTACCCAGAGCGCGGACTACGCATCGAAAGTATCTGCATCCATTGCAACCAACGTCGAGCGCGATCGGGCAGGTGTATCGGGGGTCAACCTGGACGAAGAAGCCGCCAGCCTGTTGCAGTATCAACAGGCCTACCAGGCATCTGCCAAAATGATCCAGATTGCACAGAACATTTTTGACACGCTCATCCAGAACCTGGGTCGCTAGAGCAACCCCAGACGGAGTCACCACCATGTCATCCTTTTTACGACTTGGATCTGCCAATGCCTACGACACCGCATTGAGCAACATCATGAACCGCCAGTCTTCACTGGCCAATCTGCAGGAAAACCTGACCTCGGGCAAACGCGTCGTGCGCGCCAGCGACGACCCTACCGCCGCCGCGCAGGCCGAACGCGCCGTCACCCGGCTGGCTCGCATCCAGACCGACCAGCGCGCGCTGGAATCCCAGCGCAACTCCATCACACAAGCAGAGGCCACACTGGGCGATGTCAACGACACGCTGCAAAACTTCCGCGAACTGGCGGCTTCTGCAGGCAACGCGTCCCACAGTGCGCTCGAACGAAAGGCGATTGCCACACAGTTGAGCGGCCTTCGCGACCAGATCTTCGCACTGGCCAATCGCAAGGACACCAATGGCCTTCCTCTCTTCAGTGCGCTGGGTAGTGCACTGACGCCGTTTGTGGGTCCGCAGGCGTTGCCGCAGGACTACACGTTCGCCGGATTGCCCGGCCAGGTTGCCAGCAATGAGGTGTCCATTCCCTACGCGTTGGATGGTGATCGGGCGTTCATGAACCTGCCCGCACGGGATGGTGTATTTAACGTGACATTGACCAATGTCGCAGCGCCGCCGCACGAGATTCGTACCGGCGGCGTCACGCTGACCAACCCGTCACTGGTCTCGGGCTCTGCCTACGCCATCAGCATTACCGGCGTCGACACGACCACGGTACCGGGCACCACGACGGTGACCTATGACATTGCCGAGAATCCCAACGTGACCGGTCCGTTCAGCGGCTCGGCCAGCTACCCCACCAACTCGGTGGTCAACATCGCAGTCACCGCCATCCCGGGGCTGTCCATCAATATTCTGGGCGCACCGGCGGTGGGCGACACCATGTCCGTCGATCCACGGCCCAGCGTCTTCAGCGTGCTCGACGACGCCATTCGCGACATCGGCAACGCCGCCACCAGCAATGCCGCCATGCAGGCCGTCGGCCAGGCGCTCAACAATGTCGACATTGGCATGTCGCGCATTTCGTCGGTGCGCGGCCAGGCCGGCGACCTGCTGAACCGCGCCGATCGCATCTCTTCCAACCAGGAGAAGCGCAGCATCCAGGTGGAAGGCGACCGATCGCGTGCCGAAGACCTCGACATGGTCAAGGGCGTGTCCGACTTCCAGAACCAGCAAACCGGCTACCAGGCAGCCCTGCAGTCCTATGCGCAGGTTCAGAAGCTATCCCTGTTCAACTACATCAGCTAGAAAAATGAACCCCCACGGTTGCCCACTGCGTGTCGCGCCCTGCCCCCCGAGGGGGCCGCGTTTCGCCTTGGGGCGGCCCGGCGGCTAAACATGGCCCCCCAAGGCTAGCCATGGCCCATTCTGTTCTTGGCAGCGTCACCCTCGGCTATGAGCTGATCTGGAATCAGAAAAGGCGCTGCAGTGGCGTGCGCCTGTTTGTGGAGGCAGAGAGCCAAAGTTCCGTCGACGCAAAACACCTGGTGGCCGCCATCACCGAACTGTGGCCCGAGTCGGCACCGACACTGCTCTTGCACGTTCAGTCCCCTGCCCTCCTGGGTGGCCTGCTGGACCATGCCCCCGTTCGCGGCATCTGGCTGGAGATCCAAGACCATTGGCTCAGCGATGCACTCCTTGCAGGGCGCGTCCGTAAGGCCCGCGAGCGCGGTCTGCCATTGGTGTGGCACGGCGAGCCCGGCCAGGCGCCCGACGCTTCCATGGAGAGCCTGTTCCACAAGACACTGCGTACGCTGTCGCCCCACGAAGCCCTGGCCGCATTGCGCGTGTCGCTGCGCCAGCACCAGGATGGGGGCGCGGGCACTGCAAACGCCGGGCACAGCCCGGTGGTGACCGGCAGCCTCTATGAGGGGCTGGCCAGCCAGGCGCTGCTGGAGCACGCACTCGACCGCCAGGGCGTGTCGGGCGTTGCCGGGTGGCCCGCGGAAGAGATTCTGCACGCCTACCGGTTTCGAATGATTCAGCCCTCGCAGAGGCTATTGCGCGCGCTGGTGAAAGCCATTGAAGCGGACGAATCACTGGAATCGCTGGAGCACCGCATGGGTGATGAGCCGCTGCTGACCTACCGCTTCCTGCGCTATGCCAACTCCGCCCACCTGGGCGCGCGCAGCGAGGTCAGCAGTGTGCGCCAGGGTCTGATGGTGATGGGCTACACCAAGCTGCGTGCCTGGCTGATGGAGCAGATTCCCCACGCCAGCAGTGACCCTAACCTCGATCCCATCCTCTTTTCCATGGTGCTGCGCGCACGCATCATGGAGCGACTGGCCGACGCAGGCGTCGAAGACGACTTGCGCCGGGAAGTCTTTCTGTGCGGCATTTTTTCGCAGCTGGACTTGCTGCTGGGCGAGCCGCTGGGTGTGGCCATCCACCGTCTGCCGATGCCCGGGCGCATCGCGTCAGCCGTGGTCGGCCAGACCGGTCCGTATGCGCCGTGGCTGGAGGCTGCCGCAGCACTAGAGTCGGGCAACACCCGCATGATCCGCGACGTCTGCAAGGCCCACAACATGCCCGCGGACGAAGTCAACCGGGCATTGCTGAGAACGTTGGCTTCTCAATAGCCCTGCGGGGACGGATGGTGCGGTGACTCATAGTGCAAGAGCAATTGCCAATTAATCTGTAGAGTGCGTTACCCAGAAAATGAATGCACCGGGATTTGCGAGGAGACCGGTTCAGACGCACTGCCGACTTTCAACTCGCTAATCTGTGTGCGCCAAAGCAGTCGGTCAAATCTACAAGCAGAATGTTTCGCCCACCCCGGACATGGCCTCAGCGGCAGGCTTTACATCACTATCGCAACCTAACACTAAACCCCTGGCTGGTATTTGAAAAGCTGCTGTTACGGTAGCGGTAGTGATTGGGCCCATCCTGCCACCAGCCAACGGCAAAGAATTCTGGCGGCACCGTGCCCAAGGTCAGGTCCGGCGTCAGCACAAACTTCTCTCCACTCAGCAGCGTGACCAAGGCTGTGCCATCCGTCTGAATGACCAGATACCCGCTCACCGCCAATGCAACTTGGTTGCCCAAGACCTCTGGGTCAAGAAAGGCCGGGTACAGAATTTGGATGTGGCCCGTGCTATCCGTAAAACGCATCAGACCATCCGTGCCCGTGCTCAAGCTAGGCGCCCCAGGCGTTCCCTGGGTCACCAGATAGTCGGGGCGAGCCAC